>JAEZBP010001031.1 GCA_023427125.1 Pseudomonadota bacterium
GGTTCACCCTCGCGTGATCGATGCCGACCTTCTGCATCGTCGCCATCGCCACCACGGCGAACGCCTCGTTCACCTCGTAGAGATCGATGTCGTCCTTGCCGAGGCCGGTGCGCGAGAGCGCCGCCTCGATGGCGCCGACCGGCGCGGTCGTGAACCACTCGGGCGCCTGCGCGTGCGCGCCGTAGCCGACGACGCGCGCGAGGGGCGTGAGGCCGCGCGCCTTCACCGCCTCGCCGCTCGCGAGGATCAGCGCCGAGGCGCCGTCGTTGATCTTCGAGGCGTTGGCGGCGGTGATGGTGCCGGCCTTGTCGAAGGCGGGGCGCAGCGTCGCCATCTTCTCGAGGTTCGCGCGCTTGGGCTCCTCGTCCTCCGCCACCACGACCTCGCCCTTGCGGGTCTTCACGGTGACCGGGGCGATCTCCTTGGCGAAGTCGCCGCGCTCCTGGGCCGCGAGCGCCCGCTGGTACGAGGCCTTCGAGAACTCGTCCTGCGCCTCGCGGCTGAACGAGAGCTCGCGCGCGCAGAGCTCGCCGGCGTTGCCCATGTGCCAGTTCTTGTAGGGGTCCCAGAGGCCGTCGTGGATCATCGAGTCGACGACCTGCCCGTGGCCCATCCGGAACCCGCCGCGCCCCTGCGGGAGCAGGTAGGGGGCGTTGGTCATCGACTCCATGCCGCCGGCCAGGACGAGCTCGGCGTCGCCGAGCAAGATCGACTTCGTGCCGAGGATCACCGACTGCAGGCCCGAGCCGCAGACCTTGCCCACCGTCGTCGCCGGGACGCGATCGGGCACGCCCGCCGCCTTGGCGGCCTGCCGCGCCGGCGCCTGGCCGACGCCGGCGGTCAGCACGTTGCCCATGTAGGTCTCGTCCACCGCGTCGGCGCTCACCCCCGAGCGCTCGAGGGCCGCGCGGATCGCGACGCTCCCGAGCTCGACCGCGGACACGTCGGCGAGGGCGCCCTGGAACGAGCCGATGGGCGTCCGGGCCGCACCGACGATGAAGACCTCACGGCTTGCCATCTCTTGCTTCCTCCTGGCGGAGATATCGTCTGATCGCGGCGGCGAGGCAACGCGGCCGCGAGCGCTGGATGAGGCCAAGGGTTTTGGCATCGCGAGCGGAGGGCTGTCAATCGCGCGAGGCCGCGGTCAGGGCGCTACGCCGGCGTCGGGCGCCGGAGCCGCGTCGGGGGCCGGGCCGCCGTCCGGCAGCGGGCCGCCATCGAGCGCGGGCATGCTCGCGTCGACGCCGCCGTCCGGCAGGTCGCTCCGATCGTTGCAGGTGCCGTCCTCGATCCGCGGGTACGGCTCGGTGGCGAGGTAGATGACCTCCGCCAGCGAGAGCGCTCGGAGGCCCTCCTCGCCCGTCCGGGTGACCCGCTCGAGCCCTCCGGTGACGAGCAGGCGGTCGCCCGGCAGGAGCGTGGCCACGTGGCCGAAGCGCGGGCGCGCGAGATCCTGCAGGTCTCCGTCGAACTCGAGCGCGCCGGTGCTGCCGCGCCGCACGCGGCCGACGGTGGCCACCGGGGTCAGGCGGTCGGCCGCCACCTCGGCGCCGCCGATCACCACGACGCCCCAGCCCGGCACGTCGGTGGCGGTGTGGAGGATGGTCGGCCGGTAGTCTCCGTCGAGGACGTCCTCGAGCACCACGGCGTCGGGGCCCGTCGCGCGGAGAGCGAAGATCGGGTCGGCCGGCGGGCTCGCGAGCAGGTTGCCTCCGTCGGCGATCGAGAGCCCGCCCACGATCAGCGCGCCGTCGTCGCCGAGGCGAGTCGAGGTGTGGAACGCCGTCGGGCGCGGCAGCAGCGCGACGTCGGAGGCGATGGCGGTCGCGCCCCGCTCGCCGCGCAGGATCTCGCCCGCGTTCGAGAGCACCCGCGGCGTCATGTTGTCCACGTTGCCGCCCCACACCAGGAAGCCGTCGAGGGGCGCCAGCGGATCGATGGTGGCGCCGAGCCGCTGGTGGAGCAGCGCGCGGCTCGCGTACATGCCGGTCCGCGGGAGCTCGTAGTAGTTGGACGAGGGCACCTGGCCGGCGCCGGTGCCGGTCAGCCCGATCAGCATCATCCGGGTGTCGGTCGCGCTCGGCGCCGAGAGCGTCACCGCGGCGCCGCGCACGCCGAGGGGATCGGGCATCGGCGGGACGATCTCGAGGGTCTCGGCGGACGCGTCGTAGAGGAGATCGACGACGGTCGCCGCGGCCGCGTCCTGGCTCGGGACGAAGGGGGCCCCGAGCGGCGTGAGGATGCCGGAGTTGTCGAAGGCGAGGACCGCCGCGCCGGCCTTGTCCTCGGGCAGCTCGAGCCCGCCGATCGCGCGGACGCGATGGCGGCCGTCGGGGTCCTGGCCGAGGTAGACGGCGCCGAAGAGCGCGCGCGCGAAGCCGGTCGCGCCCCCAACCATGCGGAGGCGGCGGAAGCGCTGGGCGACGGGATCGTAGACCTCGGCGATCGGCTGGAGCAGCGCGCCGATCAGGCCGGTGCGGTTGGCGCCGGCGGGGTTGATCCGGGTGCCGGTGACGCCGCCGAGGAGCAGCACGTGGCCGTTGCCCACCGTGACCGCCGCGTGGAGGGCGCGAGGCTCCGGCTGGGCGTCCTCGTCGGTCGCGCGGCCCGGACAGGCCCACGCGCGGAACGGATAGAGGCGGACGCGGATGTCCTCCTGGTCGAGGCGGACATTCTCGATGTGCGCTCCGTACTCGGGCATCCACGGCCGGCCCGTGTACACGGTCACGAAGAGGTCGTGCCCCTCGTCGTCCTCGTCGAGCATGGCGTCGAACGAGACGTTCCGATCCTGGAAGCGCAGCTCGAGCGAGCCCTGCCCCGACGCGTGATCCTCGCCGGGGCGCACGAGCCGGACCGGCGTGACGCTGCCGTCGGGCTCCCGCCGGTAGAGGCGCAGCACCGAGCAGGGCGCGTTCTCGTTGAGCGTCGCGATGGTCTCGCTCGCCGCGGTGCACCCCTCCTCCGAGAGCGCCGCCACCTCGAAGCTGAGCCGCCCGACGCGACCTCCGCCGTCACAGCCGAGCGCCAGGGCCAAGCAACCTACGGCGATGACGCGCTGCGCTCCGGTCGACGCTCGCCAACGTACGTCTCTCACGGGCCGGAAGGTACCACACGCCTCGCGCGGTGGAGCGCCGAGCGACGCCGGCCGCGGCATCGAGCCGGCAGAATGAACGAGCCGGCGGAACGAGAGCCGACGGAATGAAAAAGCCCCGGGATTTCCGGGGCTCTCTCGCTGGGCGATACTGGAGTCGAACCAGTGACTTCCACCGTGTGAAGGTGGCACTCTAGCCTCTGAGTTAATCGCCCGACTGGAGCGGAGCGGAGTGACGGGATGTCCAGGCCTTCGGAGGCGCGCAGCGCCGGAGGAGGTGTGGGCAGCCCGTCACGCAGCGGAGCGACCAGACAGGATCGAGGCGGGGTTGTTAGCAGCAGCGCCCCGCCCGCGCAAGGGCTGAGGGCTTACTGCGTGCCCTCTTGGTCGATCCCGAGCTTCTGCCGGAGGATGTCGCCGAAGGTGCCGAGGCCCTGCTTGCTGACCTCCTTGCGGTACTCGCGGACGGCCTTGCGCTCCTCGTCCTGGAGGAAGCGCTTGCGCGAGAGGCGCAGGCCCCCGTCGCGATCGGTGCCGATGACGACGACGTCGATCTCGGTGCCGGGCGGCCACTGGCGGCGGTGATCGGTGCCGCGCGCGGTGCCCATCTCGGCGTTCGGGATGAAGCCGCGGCCGCGCTTGCCGACGATGTTGTCGACCTGGACCGAGAGGCCCGCCGCGCCGACCTGGGTGACCCTCACCTTGAGGGCCGCGCCGACCTTGAGCCGCGGCGCCGCCGACTCGAGCGAGAGCTCGCCCTTCTCGAACGCCTCGGCGTCCTCCGGCGAGAGCCGCGAGAGGCTGATGCGGCGCGCCTTCTTGTCGATGCGCTCGACCACGACGTGGAGCTCGTCGCCGACCTGCACCGCCTGGTCCGCGTGCTTCAGCTCGCGGCCGAGCTCGGTGATGTGGAGCAGGCCGTCGACGCCGGGCGCGAGCTGGACGAAGGCGCCGAACTCGGTGGTGCGGACGACCTTGCCCTTGCGCGGCTGCCCCTCGACGAGATCCGCCACCGCCGCCCGCCAGGGATCCGGCTGGAGCGACTTGATCGAGAGCGAGATGCGATCGTGGCGCTCCCGCTTGCTCTCGCGCTCGTGCACGTTGAGGACCTGCACGTCGATCTCGTCGCCGACCTGCGCCACGTCCGCCGGGCGCACGCCGCGCTCCCAGCTCAGCTCGCTCTGGTGGAGCAGCCCCTCGACGCCGCCGATGTCCACGAAGAGGCCGAACTCGCGCACCTGCGTGACGCGGCCCTTCACCGTCTGGCCGGGCTCGAGGCTCTTCAAGAAGGCCTTCGCGCGCTTGCGCGCCTCCTTCTCGAGGATCGAGCGGCGGCTCACGACGAGCCCCTGGACGCCCGACTTGGCCGCCTGGACGTGGAACTCCGCCCACTGGCCGAGGAGCGTGGCGGGATCGTCGACGTGCTCGGCCGTCAGGCCGCTCACCGGACAGAACGCGCGCAGCCCATGGACCAGCACGTCGAAGCCGCCGCGGTTGAACCCGAACACCAGGCCCGGCACGCGGCCGCGGGTGTCCCGCGCGTGGCGCAGGTAGGCGCGCGTTGTCTTGACGTCGATCAGCTCGTTGACGATGGCGATGTGACCGCTCTCGGCCACGGCGCCGACCCGGCCGCGGAAGATGCCACCCGCCTCGATGGGCGCGACACCCTCCGGCGCGAGCACGTAACCGGGCTCGGCGACCGGCTCGCTCGACGCGGGCGGACGCTCGGACTCGGACGCGTCGCCCTCGGGCTCGTCCGCCTCGGCGGGCTCGGTGTCGCTCGACGCCTCGGCGTCCGCGACCGGCGCCTCCGCGATCGCGACCTCCGCCACCGGGGCCTCCGCGACCGGAGCTTCGACGACCGGAGTCTCCGGGGCAGCCTCGGTGACCGCCGCCTCAGCGGCCTCAGCAGCCGGCGCCTCGCCGGTCGGGGCCTCCTGCGCCGGGGCCTCCTGCGACTCCGCCGCGGCCTCGGCGGCCTCGGCCTCCTCGTCGTGGAAGGGGCCGACCGGGATGTCGCGCGGCTCGCAGCGGCGCGCGTAAGCCAGCGCCTTGCCGAAGAGATCGACGACCGCGACCTCGTCGCGCACCTCGGCGACGCGGCCGGCGACGACCTCGCCGACCGAGAAGGCGTGGCGGCGTGCCGCGCCCTCGAAGAGCTTCTGGAAGGGGAGGTGCGGGGCGTCCTTGCGGCGCGGCTCGGCCGGCGCGGCTTGCGCCTGGCCCTCCGCAGCCGCCTCGCCCTCGGCGCCCTTCTTCTTCTTGCGGCGCCGGCGGCGGCGCTTCTTCTTGCCCTCGCCCTCGCCCCCCTCGCTGGCGGCGGCCTCGTCC
>JAEZBP010001063.1 GCA_023427125.1 Pseudomonadota bacterium
AGCACGCCGCCCGCGTGCACGACGGGGTGGAACATGAAGGGCACCGCGCACGAGGCGTGGAGCGCCGGCGCGATCGGCCCCGAGGTCAGCACGCGCACCCGGCGGCGCGCGACGTCGTAGACGCTGATCGCCGCGGGCACGCGGGTCTTCGCGAGATCGTCGATCGGCAGGAGCGCCTCGAGCCGAGCGCGGAAGAGGCGCCCCGCGAGCAAGCCGAGGCCGGGCGCGGGATCCCAGAAGTCGTCGCGGCGAAGGCGCAGGAGCTCTCCGGCGAGCGCCTCGGCGGAGATGCCCGCGGCCCACGATCCGGTGACCAGCGCGCCGGCGCTCGAGCCCGCCACGCGCGAGGGGAGCAGGCCCTCCTCCTCGAGCACCGTGAGCACGCCGCAGTGCGCGAAGAAGCCGAAGAACCCGCTCGACATCCCGAGCGCGAACGGGGCTTCGCCGAGCCAGTCACGGAGGGTCGGGGTGCTCATCGGCAGGCCAGCATACTGCGTTATCCGCCGGGGCTACTCTCTGGAGCACCGATGAGTTTCTCGCATCGGCCCGGTCTACCGCCAGATCCCTCACCGAAGGAGCCAGCCCATGACCACGAACACTGCCAGCCGCATCGTCCCGTGCATCTGGTTCGACGACCAGGCGGAAGCCGCCTCCGCGCTCTACACCTCGCTCCTCGACGGTCGCGTCACCGGCGTCTCCCGCTACCCCGAGTCGTTCGACAACCCGGGCCAGAAGCCCCGCGGCAGCGTCTTGACCGTCGAGCTCGAGGTCGGGGGCCAGCGCCTCACCCTCCTCAACGGTGGCCCCCACCTGAAGCCGAACCCGAGCATCTCCTTCTTCCTCCAGGCCGACGACGCCGAGGAGGTCGACCGCCTCTACACCGCCCTCGCCGAACGCGGCAGCGCGCTCATGCCGCTCGACAGCTACCCCTGGAGCCCGCGCTACGCCTGGATCCAGGATCGCTTCGGCGTCTCCTGGCAGATCATGGTCGGCGAGCGCACCGCGGTTGGCGCCCGCGTCTTCCCGTGCCTGATGTTCGCCAACGCGCAGCACGGGCGCGCCGAGGAGGCCATGCAGCTCTACACCCGCGTCTTCCCCGACGGCCGCATCGGCTCCATCGAGCGCTACGGCAAGGATCGCGGCCCCGAGGGCAAGGTCGTCCACGGGCGCTTCCACATCGGCGGCCAGGAGCTCGCCGCCATGGACAGCCACGGGCCGCACGGCTTCACCTTCGACGACGGCCTCTCGCTCCAGGTCATGTGCAAAGACCAGTCGGAGGTCGACCACTACTGGGACGCCCTCGGCGAAGGCGGCAGCCACGGCCCCTGCGGCTGGCTGAAGGATCGCTTCGGCCTCTCCTGGCAGGTCGTGCCGATCCAGATGAGCGCCTGGATGACCCACCCCGATCCGGCGGCCCGCGACCGCGCCTTCCAAGCCATGCTCACGATGAAGAAGCTCGACATCGCCGCCCTCGAGCGCGCGCTGCGCGAATGAGCCGCACGTCTCCCGAACGCTCACCCTGAGCGAGGTCGAGCCGAAGGCCTCAAGGCAGGCAGCAGCCCACGTGGTGTGTGCTGCCGCAGGCGGCGACTCCGACGGCGTCGAGCATGCCTCCGCTCACGATCGCGGAGCGCCCGTCACAGCTCCCGCTCCCACAGCTCCAGGGGACCGCGCCCGCGGCCCCACAGCGTTGGTCGTCCGCCAGGGTCGAGTCGTCGATCCAGAGCGACGCCACGTCGTTTCCGTCGGCATCCATCGCGCCGGTGAGCCCTCCCGCCGACCCGATCGCCTCGAGCTGCTCGCGGGTGCAATGCGCCGAGCCAGGGAACGCGGCGTTGCAGGCGACGTCGGCTCCGGCGATCCCGAGGGTCCCGCCGAAGCTCCAAAGGCCGTTGTTGGTTCCGTCGGCCCCGGCACCGACCAAGGCGCCCGCCCACGTGGGCGTACGGCATACCCCGGCGCCGCAGAGCTGTCCGGTCGCGCACGCGGTGGTGCAGTCGCCGCAGAAGCTCGCGTCGGTGTCGGTGTCGACGCACGCGCCGCCGCACTCGGTGAGGCCGCCGGCGCACGCGCAGCCACCCGCCACGCACGCGCGATCGGCGCCGGTGCACGCCATGTCGCAGCCGCCGCAGTGGGCCATGCTCGTGGCGGTGTCGACGCACGCGCCGCCGCACTCGGTCAGGTCGGTCGCGCACGAGGCCTCGCACGATCCGTCGCTGCACACGCTCGGCGACGCGCAGGGCATGTCGCAGCCGCCGCAGTGCGCCGCCGACGAGTCGGTGTCGACGCACGCGCCGCCGCACTCGGTCAGCCCGGCGTCGCACTCGCACGCTCCGTCGGTGCACACCTCGGCGGCGTCGCACGGCATGTCGCACCCGCCGCAGTGGGCCTCGTCGGTGCTGGTGTCGACACACGAGCCGCCGCACTCGGTCATCGTCGCCGAGCAGCCGAGCTCGCACGCGCCGCTCTCGCAGACCTCGTTCGACGCACAGGGCGTGTTGCAGCCGCCGCAGTGCGCCGGGCTGCTCGACGTGCTCACGCACGCCCCGGCGCACGCGGTCATCCCGCTCGAGCACGAGACCACGCACGCCGAGGACTCGCAGAGCCGGTCGGCTCCGCACGCGTTGCCGCACGCGCCGCAGTTCAGCCGGTCGGAGGCGAGGTTGACGCACGTCCCCCCGCACGCCGCCATCCCGGGATCGCATGCCGCCGTGCCATCACACGCCGCCAACCACAGCACGGCCCACAACGCTGCCGCCCACGCTCGGTAGCTCATGACCGAGGAGGCTAGCCCGGATTCTTCACGAGCGCGCCGTGTCACACGCATCTCGCCAAGAGCATTTGGCCGTACATCCGATGCTCGCTCGTCACGTAGGGAAACTACGCTCCTCGCAGCTTCGGGCGTGCGACGTGGCGAGAGAGAGCTACTCCGGCTCGACGACGCGCAGCGTCACCGGCTCGTTCGCGACGAGCTTGATCTGGCAGCACAGCCGCACGTCCGGCCCGTCGCCGAAGACGCTGAGCACGTCGAGCTCGTCGTCCTCGGGCTTGCTCAGCGCCGCCATGCCCTCGATCACCTGGCAGCGGCAGGTGCCGCAGCTGGCCGATCGGCAGGAGAACGGGACCTCCGTCTCGGGGTGGTCATCGCAAACGTCGACCAGCGCCGTGCCCGGCGCCACCTCGACCTCGTAGCCCGAAGGCAAAAACCGCACTCTCGCCATGGGGGCGGACCTTGATCGCCCTCCGCCCCATCGTCAAATCGAATCCGTGGGCGGGCCGGCGCTGGACCAGCGCGGCCGCCGTGGGCAGGAAGGCCCCGCGATCGCTTGGCCGGACGCGCACCCCCGTGTAGGATTCGCGCCCCACTCCGGGAATCCTGCAGGTTCCCGGGATCTTTTCCGTCCGCCCCTTCATGAACGGGTCTCCATGAGCGCCACGACCGACATCCTCCGCGGCGAGCTCGAGCGGCTCTTCGAGCTCGACGAGCTGAAGTCCCTCAGCGCCGACCTCTTGGGCCTCGATCCCGTAGAAATCGGGAGCACCGACGGCAAGGGCGCGTTCGCCCGCGCCCTGGTCGAGCGCTGCCGCACCGACGACGCCCTCCTCGCGCTCGCCGACGCGGTGATCGTCAGCAAGGACGACGTCAACGGGAAGATCGCGAAGCTCTTCGAGCTCGATCCCGGCGAGGAGCTGAAGCCCGGCGCCCAGGTCGCAGGCTTCCGCGTCCTCAAGAAGATCGGCGAGGGCGGCGTCGGGGTCGTCGACCTCGGTGAGAAGAAGGACGAGGGCGGGGAGGCCACGCGCGGCGCGATCAAGGTCCTGCGCCCGGTGCACGCGCGCGACCGCGCGGCGTCGCGCCGGTGGCTCACGATCGCGCGCGTCTACCGGGGCATCGACGAGACGACGCTCGCCTCGGTCCTCGACGTCGGCACGCTCGAGGACGGACGGCCGTGGGTCGCCACCGAGTTCGTCGAGGGACAGTCGCTCGCGGCCCGCATCGTGCGCACCGGCCCGATGCACTACAACGAGGCGCGGCCGATCGTCCGCTCGGTGCTGACCGCGCTCGAGACGGTGCACGCGCTCAACCTGGTGCACGGCGACGTCAAGACCGAGAACGTCTTCATCGTCCGCGGACAGTCGAAGAACGAGCCGAGCGGCGTCCTCGTCGACCCCGGCATCGATCGCCTCTTCGCCCGCAGCCCCGTCGCCGTGGGGCAGGCCGGGCCGCTCTCGATCTTCGGCACGCCCAAGAGCATCGCGCCCGAGCTCGCTCGCGGCGGCCGCGCCAGCGCCGACTCCGACCTCTACGCGGTCGGCTGCATGCTCTACGAGGTGCTCAGCGGCAGGCCGCCCTTCGTGGGCGACACCGCGATCGACGTCGTCGCCAAGCACCTCGTGGTCGACGCCGAGCCGCCCTCGGCCCACGCGCCGCGCGGGTGGATCCCGAAGGAGCTCGACGAGGTCGTGCTCCGCTCGATCGCCAAGGATCCGAGCGACCGCTACGCGGACGCCGCGGCGTTCCGCGAGGCGCTCGAGTCGATCGGCCGCGCGTCGATCCCGCCCGAGGCGCGCAAGAAGGAGCCGCTCGACGAGGCCGCGTTCGAGAAGGCGGCGAAGGAGCTCCGAGGGGCGCCCGCCGACGAGGAGCTCGCGGTCGCGCTCGAGCGCGTGGTCGAGCCGGCGGAGGCGTGGGAGAAGGCCGTCGCGACGTTCAAGGAAGTGGCCGAGAAGGCGAGCGACGCCGAGGTCAAGAAGGCGCTGCTCTTCCGCGCCGCGCGCATCCAGGAAGCCGACGTGGGCGATCACGCCGGCGCCGAGGCGAGCTACCGCGCGATCCTCGAGCTCGACGAGGGCGAGGACATCGCCCGCGCGGCGATCGAGGAGCTGAAGCGCGCGAGCGGCGACTCCGAGGGCCTGGTCGAGGTCCTCCTCGAGAAGGTCGAGAACGAGGAGTCGGGCGAGGAGCGCGCCGCGATCCTGCGCGAGATCGCCGAGACCTACGAGAAGGAGCTCGGCGACGAGGAGAACGCCTACGTCGCGTGGGTGCAGGCGCTCACCGAGGATCCGAAGGACGACCACGCGATCGGGGAGATCGAGCGGCTCGCCGAGGGCAGCGTCGAGCGCTGGAACGAGGCGGTCACCGCGCTCAACGAGACCCTGCAGGAGACCGAGGACGAGGCCGCCAAGGTCTCGATGCTGGTGCTGCTCGGCCGCTGGTACGCGGACAAGCTCGCGCGGCCGGACTTCGCGGTGCCCTGCTTCGGCCAGGCGCTGACGCTCGATCCCGCGAACGACGCGGCGATGGAGGGCACCATCGCGCTCTACCGCAAGGCGCAGAGCTGGCAGGAGCTCGTCTCCATGCTGCTCGCCCGCGCGCAGGCGGCGTCGAATCCGCTCAAGGCGCGCGACTATCGCGCCGAGGCGGCGGAGATCGTGCACCGCAAGCTCGGCGATCCCTCGCGCGCGGCGGAGGTCTTCGAGCAGCTCCTGAAGGACGACCCGGCGCACCCGAAGGCCACCGAGGCCCTCGAGTCGATCTACGCCGAGCAGAAGGAGTGGAAGCGCCTGGTCGCGCTCCTCGAGACCAAGGCGCAGAGCCAGCGCGGCGACGATCGCATCGAGACGCTCTCGTCGATCGCGGAGCTCTACGAGGATCGCCTCGGCGATCTCGATCAGGCGGCCGCGCACTACGAGGGCGCGCTCAAGCACGACGCGCATCACGTCGGCGCGCTCAAGGGCCTCGAGCGCATCTACGCGCGGGCCGGCAAGTACGCCGAGCTGCTCGAGAACCTCGAGGCGCAGCGCGAGATCGCGGCGACGCCGCGCCAGAAGATCGCGCTGCTCGAGCGGATGGGACAGATCCAGCTCGAGGAGTTCGTCGACCACGAGAAGGCCGCGGCCGCGTTCGGGTCGGTGATCGAGCTCGAGCCCGGTCACGAGGCGGCGAACACCGCGCTCGCTCGCATCTACCGGCACCTCCAGCGCTTCGACGAGCTCGCCAAGACGTTGGAGCGCCACGCGCTCGGCACCGAGGACGAGGATCGCAAGATCGGCCTCCTCATGCAGGCCGCGAAGGTGCTGATGGTCGACGTCGGCGCGCCCGAGCGCGCCATCGGGATGGTCGAGCGGGTGACGGCGCTCCGGCCTGGACACACCGAGGCGCTCGAGCTGGTCGCGCGCCTCCAGGCCCAGACGGGCGACGCGGGCAAGGCGCTCGAGGCGACCGAGCGGCTCGCCGAGGCCGAGAAGGATCCGGAGAAGAAGGCCGACCTCTACGTGCGGGCCGGCGGCATCCTCGAGGATCGCGGCGACAAGGACGGCGCCATCGCGCGCTACAAGCGGGCGCTCGACGCGCACTCGACCAACTCGCGCGCGGCGGCCGCCCTCCGCAGCATCTACTCGGGCCGCGGCGACGCGCACGGCGCGGCGGAGCTCCTGCTCCGCGAGATCGAGATGGCCGAGGGCGACATCGGCAAGGCCCGCCTCTACGCCGATCTCGGCGAGCTGCGGCTCACGCGGCTCGAGGAGCCGACGAAGGCGCGCGAGGCGTTCGAGAAGGCGCTCGAGCTCGACGCGACGTGCACTCCGGCCGCGCGCGGGCTCGCCGACATGGCGTTCGCGCGGGAGAGCTGGGCGGAGGCCGCCAAGCACTACGAGCCCTTGCTGGCGCGCACGAGCGAGATGCCGGTCGAGCAGGCGCGCGAGCTCGGGCTGCGGGCGGGCGACGCCTTCCGCAAGCTCGAGGACTTCGACAAGGCGCAGCGCGCGTACCTCAACGCGAAGGCGTTCGCGCCGGACGACCGCGAGGTGCTCGAGCGGGTGGCCGAGGTCACGTTCGAGTCGGGCGAGGCCGACGAGGCCGCCGAGCTCTACCGCGGCATCGTCGAGCGCTTCGGCGCCGATCTCGTCGGCGGCGAGAAGGGCCGGGTGCTCTGGCACTTCGGCGAGTCGCTGCGGCGCGCCGAGGAGCTCGGCGAGGCGGAGAAGGTGCTGGCCGAGGCGGCCGAGCTGCTGACCGACGACGCGCGCCCGCTCACGTCGCTGCGGCAGCTCTACGAGTCGAAGGGCGACTGGGAGAAGGTCGTCCGCACGATGCGCCGGCGCATGGAGGCGGCGGACGACGACGAGCGCTTCACGCTCCTGGTGTCGACGGGCGACGTGCTCATGCAGCGGCTCGGCGACAAGCCGATGGCGTCGAAGAGCTACGTGGCCGCGCTCGAGATCAAGGCCGACGACCGCAACCTGCTGACCAAGCTGATGGCGGTCTACTCGGAGAACAAGGACTGGTCGCGGCTGGTCGAGGTCATCCTGCGGATCGCGGAGCTCGTCGACGACAGCCGTCAGCTCGCGAAGTACTACGCCACCGCGGCGGCGATCTGCCACTACGAGCTCAACCGCCCGGGCGAGGCGGCCGACTACTACGAGCAGGCGCTCGAGCACGACGCGACGGCCGGCAAGAGCTTCGAGGGGCTCGTGGCCGCGCTGACCGCCGAGAAGGACTGGGAGCGGCTCGAGGAGGTCTACCGCGCGCGGATCAAGCGGGCGGCCGACGGCGATCCGAAGGAGCTGGCGAACCTCTGGGATCAGCTCGGGGAGCTGCTGCTCCATCGCCTCGAGAAGAAGGGCGACGCGACCGAGGCGCTCGAGCAGGCGCAGCGGATCGATCCGGGCAACCGGCGGCGCGGCGAGCAGCTCGCCGAGATCTACGCCGGCGACCCCAAGCGCTTCTACCAGAAGGCCGTGAAGACCCACGGCGAGCTGCTGGCGATCAACCCGTATCGAATCGAGAGCTACCAGGCGCTCCGCAAGCTCTACACGGACGTGAAGAAGCCGGACGAGAGCTGGTGCGTGTGCCAGGCGCTCACGGTGCTGAAGAGCGCCGAGCCGGACGAGGAGAGCTTCTTCAAGAAGCACCGCCGCCGCGAGCCCGCGGGCGCGACGGAGGTGATGACGCCGGAGCTCTGGGGCAAGCACGTCACGCACCCGGAGCAGGACGCGCTCCTGACGGACATCTTCGCGCTGATCACGCCGGCCGCGCTCGCGACGCGCAGCCAGCCGATCGCGGGCTTCGGGCTCGATCCGAGCAAGAAGCGCAACGCGGAGAAGGACGAGGCCGACATGGCGCGCACGCTGCACTACGCATCGGGCGTCACCGGCATCGCGCTGCCCGACGTGTACTACCGCAAGGATGATCCCGGCGGGCTGAGCTTCGTGTTCAGCAACCCGCCGGCGATCGGGCTGGGCAAGGGGGCGCTCGCGGGCGGACCGGCGCAGGCGCTGGCGTTCGTGGGCGGGCGGCACCTGAGCTACCTCCGCCCGGGGCACTACCTGCGGATGCTGGTGCCGACGGGGAGCGGGCTGCGCGCGTGGCTGCTGGCGGCGATCAAGTCGGCGGTCGGTCAGTTCCCGGTGCCGAAGGAGCTGGCGGCGAGCGTCGAGGAGCACCTCGCGGCGTTCAAGAAGCACTTGAGCGGGCCGCAGCAGGAGACGCTGCGCAGCCTGGTGCAGCGGCTCTTGGGCGCGGCGCCGGAGCTGGATCTGAAGAAGTGGGTCGCGATGGTGGATCTGACGGCCGATCGCGCTGGGTTCATCCTGGCGAACGATCTGGAGATCGCGACTGCGGTGGTGCGGGCGAGCCCGGACGACGCGGCGGGGCTGCCGCAGAAGGAGCGGCTCAAGGAGCTGCACCTGTACGCGGTGAGCGAGGACTACCTCGCGCTCCGTCACAAGCTCGGGATCGCGATCGGCGGCTGAGCCTTCCTTCGGCTCTTCCGCGCTTCTTTTCGCGCCTCTTTTCGGGCTTCTTTCCGCGCTTCGCGCATGGGGCCGGGGCCTCGCCTTCGGCTCGGCTCCCGGCTTCGGCCGCTCCGATGGGGCTTCCGCGCATGCTGGCCGGCCGGCGGGGCCCGCTCGACGCGGCGCC
>JAEZBP010001073.1 GCA_023427125.1 Pseudomonadota bacterium
CGAAAGCGCTGGAGCACCTCGCGCCGGCGCGCCAGCTCGGGGTGCAGCAGCTTGAGCGCCACGCGCCGGCCGATCAGCTCGTGCTCGGCCTCGTAGACCGCGCCCATGCCGCCGCTGCCGAGCCTTCGCAGCACCCGGTAGCGTCCGCCGAGCACCGCGCCGAGGTGCGGATCGGGCCCCGGCTCGAAGACATCGGCGTCGAGCGCGCGGCCCGCCTGATCGGGCGTGTCGGCTCGCCCCTCGGCGCTGCGGGCCAGCTGCCCGAGCCGCCGGCGGCAATGCGCGCACTCGTCGAGCGCCCGCTCCACGCGCGCGAGCCCCTCGGGGTCGAGCTCCCCCTCGACGAAGGCCTCGAGGTCCGCGTCGGTCACGCAGGTCATGAGCGCTGCGTACGCTATACCACTCGCCGCGGAGGCGACGATGCGGACCGGACGTGAGCTGCGCGGGCCGGCGAAGCGCGCGGAACGTCACGGGCGAATGACGCTGCCGTTCGCGACGATCACGCTCGAAGGCGGGGGATCACCGTCTCGCTCGGCGAAGCCCTCGACCTCACGGGTCTGCTGCCACGGCAGGCCGTGGCGGCTGCCTTGGAAGAAGAAGAGCCGCAAGTCGAGCTCGTCCTGGTAGGTGCTCGGATCGTCCTCCGCGATGTTCACGATCCAGGCCTGGTCGGCGTAGCCGTCGCCATCGTAGTCATGGACCGCGCTCACGTGGAGCGTGGTGAGGCGGTCCTCCCGGTCGGGCAGGCGTACGGTCGCGCGCGTCCCGATGCGCGCCTCGCCCGCGGCGTTGCCGTCGAACGTAACGTTGTCGACGATCAGATCGCCATAGCCGTCACCGTCCGCGTCGGCGGTGAATATCACCGGGTAGCTCACGATGCGTCCCTCCAGCCACGTCTCCTCTGCGTCCAGCGAGAGGTCGAGGGTCGGGCCGGCGGACGCGCGGTAGGAGGCGCGGTATCCAAAGACCACCAGCTCGGCGAAGCCGTCGCGGTCCGCGTCGTCGACCCGGCCCCATCCGGCAGCGAGCATCGTGCCGAGATACGAGGGCGTGTGATCGAACCAGCGGGGGAGGCGCTGCCCGGCGCGGCCGTAGGTCCAGCGGACCTCGTACACGCGCTCCGTCCCCGAGCCCACCGAGTACGGCCACACGAGGTCGAGCACTCCATCGGCGTCGAGATCGATCGATGTGACCTTCGGGTCGTAGAGCGTGGTCCCCATCACGAGAGGCCCGACGGGCACCCAGCCCTCCGGCGAGCCGTAGAGCAGCATGTCCGTCGCCCCGACATAGGCGTCGTCATAGCCATCCGCGTCGAGGTCCCCGAGCGGCTGCACGAGGTGCTGCTCTGGGCCCCAGCTCGTGACGCCGCCGAACCAACCGCCGACGCCGACGCCCGGGAAGGGGACGTGCGTCGGCGAGCGTGGCCCCTCCAAGCTGCCCCACCAAAGCTCGCCAGCGAGCGACGAGCTCGACAGGTCATCCTCGATGCGCTCGGCGACCGCGAAGAGCTCGTCGAAGCCGTCGCCGTTCAGGTCGCCGACGGGCACGAGATCGTGAGCGCGCAGATCGAGCCCCTCGCGCCGCAGCGTCAGCACGCGGCTCGCATCAAGCCCGCCGGGCCCGCCGCGCCATACGTCGAGGCGCCCGAGGTGCACCAGCCTCGAGGGCTCGCGGATACTCCACCGCATGCCCACGGCGAAGTCGGGGTACCCGTCGCCGTCGACGTCGGCGGGCGCGCGGCCGACGTCGAGGTAGCGCACAGGGCTCCACGCCGTGCACTCGGCCTCGTCGCACGCGCGCACGCGCCAGAAGTAGCGGCGCCCGACCGGAGGCGCGAGCTCGACCGGCAGCGGCTCCTCGAGGTTCACGTCCGACGCGCTCGTGACGAGCCGCGCCTCGGGCGAGGGCATCGCGCAGCCTTCGTACGCGCGCGGATCGCACGAGTCGTCCACCTCGAGCTCGTAGCGGGTCGCGGCGCAGAGCCGCCCCCACGCGAAGCGCGGCCGGAGGGGGTGGTCGACGATCGGCGCGTCGAGCGGCACCACCGCGCCGCCCGTCCGGTAGCCGTTCCAAGGGAAGCGCGCCTGCACGTCCGCCAGCGGCTCCGTACACGGCGGGGGCCCCGAGTCCGCGACGTGCCCGCTATCCGGCACCTCGGGCCGAGCCCCCGCGTCCTGCTCGACGGGCGGCACAACGGGTGGCCCGGCACACGCAGCACCGAGGAGCAGCGTAAAGGGCATCCACCCGGTCACGCGGGACCGCCATCGCCGCTCGAGAGCCGGACCTGACATGGCAGAAAGCATATCTCCTCACGAAGCGCGATACACGGAACTCAAGAATACGGAGGTCACGGACGCGATCGGTTCGACCGAGCTCAAGAGTAGTGCATTGAATCCCGCATCGCGATCCCATTCGCTTCAGCTCATCCACGCCACGTGATCGTCCGAACCTGGGTGCTCGAAGCGGCGGCCATCTTCAATGACGGCGCCCTCGCTTCAGAACACCGCGGATAACCGACGCCACATAGCGTGCGCGTGTGGTCCTCTCCTCCTCGCTCTTCCGCAGTAGCTCTAGTGCCTCGGCCTCTGCTTCGCCGCCTTGGGTGCTCATGAAGAGGTACATGGCGGGCGTGTGCGAGGCAGAATCTTGGCGGATGAGGTCCCTGCACTCCTCGGGATCGAACGGCTCGCCCAGATCGGCCCAGTCGATGTATCGCTTCCAGAATCGTGGCTCAGCGCTCATCGGGAATCGGCGTTCGGCCTCCGCCAGAAGCTCAGGCACACGGCGTCCAGCGGTTGCTATGAAGTCTACACTGAGTCTTTTCGCCGACGCTAATCCGGGGTCCGTCGCCTGCCAATAAAGAATCGCGAGATTAAGGAAAAGCTCCAGTGATGGTTGATCTGCCGCGAGGGCCCGTTCGTAGGCGGCCGCCGCGGCCTCGAGTTCCCCGTTGCGGTCCGCGCCGATCGCTGTCTCGATGCTCATCGGAATGCTCCGGGCGGGTTCACCCCCGCGTTCTGGATCAAACCGTTGCGTACGGTCACCCAGACCTGCCCCGACCTCGCTACCCACGTGAATGCCTGCACGCCGCTATTGGCTGCATCCTGGGTGATTATCCCGGCTGTTACCCCGTCAGCACGTAGGTTGCCGGGATTCGAAGCCACCTGTTCAAACAGTCGAGCAAAGCGCGCTAGCGATCCGGCCGACGCAGGGTTGACGTGACCTGGCGCATCGCGGAAGATGTGGCCTGCTCGGGAAGGGTCGTATCGCGCGACAAGTGGCGCCGCACTCTCGGCAACGCTTTCCAGCACAACCCCATCGGCCGCCGCTTCGGGCGCTGCGGTGCGGAGAACTGGGACCCGGCTCAGGCGTCCCGCGGCAATGGCTGCGATGGCGGCCGGGGTGAGCTGGCCGCCGAGGCGCGCGATGTCTTCGGGGCTCCCGTTCGCGAGCGTGTCGGCAGTGTGCTCGCCCATGTCGTAGAGGCCGATCAGCCCCTCGACCTGGACCCGGGTTAAGGCGACAACGGGGTTGGCCGCGGAGGCGACGTCGAGAATCCCTGTGCCGATGTTGCCTTGCCCGAAATTTTGGTACGCCGTGACGTTGCGGTAGACGCCGGTGACCACGGGGCTCGCCCCGCTCTCGAGGGCCAAGCGCAGGCCGCCCTCGGCCATTCCCACAACCCCCTCGACAAAGCCCTGGCCGTACGCGCCCGCGAGGCTGCCGAGGTCGGAAAGGACGCTCCCGGGCCCGGAGCCGCTCGCCGCGCCGGGCTGAGTGGAGGCTGTGCCCCGCCCGGCGCCCGACTCCATGCGCGACGTAATGGTGTCCATCTGCTGCATGCTGCGCTCGGCGGCGCGCTCGGCGGCGCGCTCGGCGGCGCGCTCGGCGGTGCTCGGCACTCGCCCGGTGATGATAATGGGCGGCCCCTCTATCACCTGGAACCCCGTTGGGTCGATGAAGTCGAGCGGAGCGTTCATCACGTAGCTGTAGGGGTTCCACGCCTGCGAGAGGGCGGGATCCCCGATAAGCGGGTCCGTCGTGAGGAAGCGCGCGAGGCGCGGGTCATAGACCCGGCCCCGCATGTTGATGAGACCGACCGCGTCGTCGTGCTCGTGCCCGGTGAAGCCGCGGCTCACGCTCGTGCCGAGCGTGTCTGCGTAGGAGCCGTCGTCGTGCAGCGCGCGCCCGAAGGGGCTGAACCACTGGCGCGCGACGAGGTCTCCATTCTTGTCGGTCGTGATCGTGACCGAGCCCAGGCCGTCGTGATGGAAGTAGGTGGGCTCCCATCTGCTGGAGAAGTCCTCCATGGCGATCTGCGCGACGATGCCCTCGGGCCCCGGCACGTAGCAGACGTGTTCGACCCCTCCCCCGAACGCCCTGCGTTCGTAGAGGCCGGCCACGTACGTGATCTCGTCGGCGCCCCCCGTCGAGAGCTTGGCCCGGGCTCGACGCCCGTCCGCGTCGTAGTCGTACAGAGCCCCGCCCGCTCCATCGGTGACCCGCCGTGGAAGATCGCGCGCGGTGTACTCCACGACCCGACCGCCGATGCCGCGCTCCTGACGGCCGAGCCGGTCATACGTGAGCTCCTCTCCATTCCACTTGGTCGCGGCGTGCGGGCGGCTCCCGTCGTATTGGAGCTCCGTCTCTAGGCTGCCCGTGTCGAGGTCTCGAACCTCGAGGAGGTTGCCGCCGTCGTCATAGGTGTAGCCGAGCTTGGCGCTCCCGTAGGCCGTATGGCGCTCCCAGCGGCGCAGCCGCCCGAGGGCGTCGTGCTCGAAGTGCTCGCTACGCCCAGCGATCGCATCCTCCCGATCCTGGAGCCGCCCGAGCATGTCGTACTGAAAGCCAACCTTGGCGAGCCGGCCGGCGGAGGGGGAGTCGATCACGAGGCCCGCGAGGCGGCGGGTGCGACGGTCGGAGTCGCGGCGCGTCGTGACCTCGTTGCCGAAGATCTCGCCGCGGACGCGCCCGTCGGCGTGTCGCTCGGTCGCCCTCCAGAGCGGCCTCCCCGACGCAGCGTCGACGATCTGCGCCAGGTATCCGTCGTCGTATTCGTAGCGGGCGGTAAACCTCTCGCCGACCGCGTTCCTCGGGTAGACGAGATCTCTCAGCCGGCTCTCGGCGTCATACGTGTAGCCGAAGCTGACGGACAGCCCGCTCCCGTCGCTCTGGATCTCCTGCACCCGCCGCCCGTGCTCGTCGTACTTGTAGGCGATCGTCACGCCGTGCGGGCTGACGGATGCGGCGAGCGACCCCTCGCCATAGGAGGCGATGTCCCAGACCCACCTCGTCACCCCGTCCGCGTCCCGGCGCTCCGTGAGGCGGCCGAGCTCATCGTACGCGAGCTTGGCCTCGTCCCCGAGCGCGTCTCGTTGCCAGACAACCTCGTCGAACGAGTTGTAGCGGAGCTCGAGCACGCCCCGGTCCGGATCGACCATGCGGGTCGGCCGGCCGAGCCGATCGACCTCGCTCACTTGGCGGACTTCGCGCGAGCCGAGCGCATCGCTCTCGAGCTCGATTGTGCGGGCCGCCCCCCGCAGGTCGTGCTCGAAGCGGGTGTCGATCCAGCGCGGCGCGTCGCCCTCGGGCGTGTAGCTCTGACGGGTACGCGTCAGCAGGCCGCGTAGGTCCTGCCAGCTCTCGGACTCGTTGCCGAGCGCGTCGACGCCGCGCGCGACGGGCACGCGGAGCAACGGCGTCGCGGGCGTCGCGGCCTCGAGGCGGTAGTCGTACTCCGCGAGCGTTTCGGTGCTCGCGGAGGGGTGCGCGCGGTAGCGCGTCGCCGTGAGCCGGCCGAGCGCGTCGAAGGCCGACTCGACCGAGGCGGGGTCTTCGCCGACGAAGTGGGGGCGCGTGCTCGAGGCGAGGCGGCCGAGCGCGTCGTAGGTCATCGACACCTCGACATCGGATCCACCGAGGTAGGCCTCGTGGGTCCGGACGACGGGCCGGAGCAGCGCGTCGAGCGTGGTGACCGAGTCGGGGACGGAGCTGCCGGTGACCTCGACGGCCATGCCCGGACCGCCCGTCGCGGCGTAGTCGAGCGAGACCCACGACGCCGCGCCAGGCGCGCGGGTGCCGCGCGGCCGGCCGAGCCCGTCGTAGCGCGCGTGGCTCCGCGCCCCGTTCGGCGCTTGCGTGACGAGCGGCACGCCGAGGGCCGGGTGCCAGCCGACCCAACTCCGCAGCTCGAGGCGCCCGGCGGGGCCCCCGACGGTGCTCGTGAACGCGATCGGGAAGACGAGCTCGTCCTCGTCGAAGGCGACCTCGCGCAGACGGGTCTCGCCCTCGGGCGAAGCCTCGGTGACGCTCACGAGGTTGCCGTGATCGTAGCCGAGCGTGGTCGTCAGCGTGAATCCCGTCGGGTTCCCGTCGTCGTCGGTCGCGCCCGCGTGGGGCTCGCGGATGATCGAGGTGACGAGGTTCGTGTCGTACCCGAGCTTGACGCGCCGGCGGACGACGTCGGGCTCTCCAGCGGCCGAATTGCAGCGCAGGTGGGCCCCGTCGTCCACGGGGGTGGCGCATCGCTCGGTCTCGGTCTCCACCGGCAGGCCGATGAGCCAGGAGGTCTCGTCAAAACTGCGCTCGACGGCGGTACGCTGGAAGGACTCGACGTCCAGCGTGTAAGTCGGGTCGCCGATGTCGGGAAGATCGTCGACCAGCGCGCCCGCGAGGTCGCCGCGGTAGGTGGTGTCGGTCCAGGCCGACGGATAGGAGAAGCGGTACGCAGGGGTCTCCCAGGGGGACACGGCCCCGCAGGTGGCCCCGCACTCGATCGGACGGTAGTCGTACTCCCTGCGGTCGCTGCGCCACGCGCGGACGCCGCGGACGCGCATCTCGCGGTAGCGTTGGGAGAGGGTCAGGTCCGCGCCCGAAGCGAAGTCGCTCCAGGCGTCCTCGTAGCTACGGACGATCAGGTCGGACGGCGCGGCGCGGTAGCCGCGCGGGAGCCCGTACTCGACGAGCCGGTGCTCGAATCCCCGCTCCCCTGTCGAGAGGTCGACCTCGCTTCGGTAGCGGTAGTCGATCCGCGTGACGTGGGCCCGATCGCCGACCTGGAGGGCGCTGTACACGCGGCTTGCTTTGAACGCGAGCGGGTGGAAGGCCCCCCGCGCGCCGGCCTGCTCGAGCTCGCGCGTGTTGTCGATCCAGACCTCCGTCGCCTCACCGCTCGCCGAGTCCTCGGTGTACACGCGGGCGAAGCCGACATGCTCGCGCGTGCGGGCGTCGCGCCGCGCGCCGGCATAGCGATAGGTGAGCAGGCGCTCGGGGTGGTCCGGGATCGTGTAGCGCAGCCGCCGCACGACGGTCATGCCGCGGTCGACACAGGCGTACGGATAGCCGCAGCGCGCGGGGCCGTCGGCGACGTCGTCGAAGTCGAAGCGGTCGTCATAGACGGCTTCGTCGCTGAGCGTCGCGTAGTCGATCCGATCGGTGGACCCTATTCCGCTCGTCACTCGCACGAGCAGGTCCGCCTGGCCACCCGTGGACAGGTACACCGTCATCGGCAACCCAGGCGACGAGACGAGGAAGTCCGGCTGGTGATCGCCGTTGAAGTCGGCGACGTGGAACTCGGTGCGCTTCCTGGGCTCGAGGGGCGACTCCACGAGCGCATCGTTGAAACCGAAGGGCAAGGGGCGCGAGTGGAAGACCCGACCGTCGCTCACGTAGATCCGCGGGTCGGGCCCGAGCCGGATGAAGTCCGTCAGCCCATCCTGGTTGTAGTCGAGCACGCGATAGCGGAGGTCGGCGGCATGCCACGGCACCGAGTCGGGCCTGCAATCAGGATGGGGCGGGTGTTCTGGGTCGAAGTCGCAGGCGCCGTCGAACTGCGGGGGATCCACCTCCTCCGGCCAGAACGGCGCGTACGTGGCGGCGCTCGCGGCCTCGTAGCGAGGTGTGAAGCCGTTGCCCGTGTTGATTCGGACGGCGAGCCGGTATGGCGAGACCTCGCCGGGCACGGGCACCCACGCGCACGTCGGGCCCAGTGGGCTCGCACAGCTGGGCGAGCCGAGGTTGACAGCGTCGAGCAGCCCGTCGCCGTTCACGTCGAGGAGCAGCTGGTCCCGCGAATGCGCGGCGAGGTTCGTCGGCACGACCTCGGCCGGATCCGTGTTCGTCCAACCCAGCGTGACCTGCTGATAGGCGACGGGCGCGCCGATGGCCGAGAAGACGGGGATGAGCACGTCGGTGCGCCCATCGGCGTCGAGGTCCACGATCTCCGTGACGGCCTGGTAATCGTGCTCGGCGGACGCGGAGTCGAAGGGTGGGATGGGGGGCATGGCCGCCCGGGGATCGAAGACGTAGGGCCAGATCGGTTCGAAGGGGTCGGCAGGATCGCGCGTGTTTCGCCCGACCGACCACGTCGCCTCGTCGTCCCGAACGAGCGCGTCCGGCGCACCGTCCCCATGGAAGTCGCCGAAGTTCAGCGAACCGTGGACCTTGGTGTGGGGGAAGGAACGCCCCCCGAGCGGCCGACCCACCTCGAGCTCCGGCGAGCCGGCTGCGTAGAAGTGCGGCCTCCAACCGTGGCCATCGACCAAGGCGTCGTTGATGCACTCGGGAGTGGCGCCCGGTTCGTTGGGGCCGTCGGGCTCGTCGAAGAAATTGCACACGCCCACCCCCGTCACGGAGGAGCAGGGGACCGAGTCGCACACGTATCGGGGAGGATGGGTGTCGGGCCAGCTCCCACCGGAGCCCGGAACTTCGCTGCACGACGGCGCGCACGAGCCCGCGCACAGGCCCACCTTGTTTGGGCCCGCCATGTGGACGCAGTGCAGGTCCTCGTCGCAGTCGTCGTCCGACCAACAGGTGAAGTCGCTCTCCGACGTGAAGAGCTCCGCCCGGCCATCTCCCGTCACGTCGATCGTCAGGGGCGCGCCCGTGCTCGTCGTCGTCGTATACGCGGGCGCGGCCCCGCCTCCGCCGGACCAGGTTCCATTCGGGGTGAACTGGACCCTCGCCCGGCGATCTGCGTCGTGGGTCACCACGTCGTCGAGCCCGTCCCCGTCCACGTCCGCCACCTGGGTGCTGAAGAAGCCGGGCTGGCCCCGCGATTCAATGTCGTAGTCGAAGGACCCACGCGACCAGTCGAACGTGGTCGGCGGCAGGCACAGATCGTTGGCGTCGCAGCGCGTGACGCGCCGGAGCAGGCTACGCCCCGTGATGGTCGCCTGCGGCGACTGCGGCATGACGTACTCGAAGCCGTAGTACCAGGCGAGGGCGGAGGCGCCTGCCAGAGACGGCGCGTAGAGCTCGAGGCGCTCTACGCGGTAGTCGATGCGAAAGCGCACGCCGGCGACGTACGTGTCGCGCACGTCGGGGCGCGGCTGGTACTCGACCCGGACCGAGCGCTGCGGTGCCAGCATCGGGCCGGAGGTGTAGTCGATGCGCTTCAGCCGGTGGATGAGCGGGGCCGGCACCTCGCCGCTTCCGCCGAACGACGTCTCGTACTGGAGCTCGATCGCGTTCCCCTGGCGGTCGCGCACGCGCGAGAGGGACCACGCGACGCGGACCAGGCCGGAGATCGTCGGCACCTCGGGCTCCCCGAAGCCGTCGTAACGCACATGCGATCCACTCACGTAGTTGGCGTACTCGAGCACGCGCCCGTCGGGCTCCCAGACCTCGAACGCCTTCGGGCCTCCTCCATCGGCGTAGGTGAGCACGATCCGACGAGCGGACTCTCGCTCGGTCCGGTACTCGGAGCCCACCCCGCCGTACTGGCCTGCGAGGAGGACGAGCGGCTGCCCGTCGAGGCAGAAGCGGCCCTGGGCGTCGAAGCGGACGCGGCGCGCACCGCCCTGCTCGTGCGGGTGAACGCAGCGCGTGATCGACGAGGTGAGGCCCTGGATCGCGAAGCCCATTCCGAGCGGGCCGTTGCCCGCCCCGCTGCTGTAGGTGAGCGTGAGGTTCGGATGCATGCCGGCACGACCCGGCGGGACCGCGAGCGCCATCGTGTAGCTCGCCTGACCGTCGAGACCCGCGCTCAGCGTGCCCGTCAGCGTGCCGATCTCCTGCGTCGGGAGGATCTGATCCGTCGGGAGGGAGAATGGCAGTTCGAGCGCGGCGCTCGAAGGGCCCACGCCCCCCTGCGGTCCGTCCATGCAGGCGGCGAAGAAGAGCGCGAGCGCGAGGGCTCGCCCACCGTAGTATCGACCGGACACACTGCTCATCACCTCCTCCCTGAGCGTGGATGGGAGGACAATGATGAAGAACGGGCTCGTTGTAAACACTCGTATGAGGAGCACGTCCCAGACACCAAACTGGTGCAACCAAGCCGAATCAGAACGTACAGCTCGATCGGATCCTGGGCGGTGTCTCGCGAGGGCTCATCGCCGACTGCGCTCGGCAGCGGCTCGCCCCACTTCACCTCGCGTGCGCGGCAGCGAGCGCGCCTCACGAGGTCGGTCACGCAGGTCATGAGCGCTGGGTACGCTATACCACCCGCCGCGGAGGCGACGATGCGCTTGGTCTTGGCACTGATCACGATGGGGGCGCTCTCGGGCTGCGAGGCCGGGACGTGCAGCGCGGGCGGTCTCTCGGCCGCGCTCGCGGCGGCGTCGCCGGGCGAGGTGGTGGAGGTCGGCGGCTGCAGGCTCGTCGGATCGTTCGTGGTGCCGGCGGGCGTGACGCTGCGGGGCAGCGCCAACGAGACGGTGCTGGAGAGCGACGGGCCGACCGCGATCGTCGTCGAGCTCGAGGACGGCGCGCGGCTCGAGGCGCTCCACGTCGAGGCGCACGGGCGGGCGGGCGTCGTCACCCGCGGCGACGCGACGCTGAGCGACGTGTCGATCGACGCGATCCACGGCCTCGGCGTCTACGCCCGAGGCGGCGAGGTGGCGCTGACGCGCGTGTCGATCGTCGGGCCGGTGACGGAGGCCAACGCGGGCGAAGGACGGTGGATACGCGTCGCCGCGACCCCGAGCGACGCGACGGAGTGCCCGACGGCGACCTGCGAGTGCGACGAGGGCGCGATCGGCTCCGCGGACCGCGAGGTGTGCGTCGATGGGCTGTGGAGGACCTGGGCGCCGACCATCGGCCTCTACGCGTCGGGCGCGACCTTGACGCTCGAGGAGGTCTCGATCGCGGGGCTCGCCGAGGTCGGCCTGATCGCCGAGCGGAGCTCGCTCGGGTGGACGGCCGGCAGCGTGCGCGACGTGATCGGCACCGGCGTCTTGCTGCGCGGCGGCGACGCGACGATCACCGACGTCACGATCGAGCGGGTGGTGTCGGGCCTGCGCGGCGTGCCGAGCTACGGGCTCATCAGCACCGACGGAAACGATCTGACGACCGAGCGGCTCGCCATCGCCGGCGGCGAGCGCTTCGGGCTCCTCTCGCTCGAGGCGACCGGCGCGCACTCGGCGCTCAGCGTGCGCGACCACGGCGACGTCGGCGTCTGGGTCGCCGCCTCGACGCGCTTCGAGCTCGGGGGCGAGAGCGTGATCGCCGAGAGCGGCTTCGCCGGGGTCGTGGTGAGCGAGTCGAGCGGCGTCACGCTCGACGGCGCGATCGTGGAGAGCACCGCCACCGTGCGCCGCAGCGTGGGCACGTTCGGCCTCCAAGAGATCGGCGACGGCGTGCAGCTCACGGGCTCCTACGACGCGGTGCGGCTCGCCAACCTCACGCTCCGCGGCAACGAGCGGGCGGGCCTCTTG
>JAEZBP010001115.1 GCA_023427125.1 Pseudomonadota bacterium
CACCGGAGCCCTCCGAGCTATCCACCGGAGCCCTCCGAGCCCTCCAAGGGAGCCCTCCGACCCATCCGGCGCGGCGGACGACGAGATGGTGTGAGCGACGCCAGCGTGTCATCTCGCAGCCCGGTCATGCGCGTGAAGTATCCACGGACCCCGCACCTGCCCTGGTCGCCCGGCGCGACCGCGGACGACGTGCGCCTCGTGGATCTGCGCGCGCTCGAGGGGCGCGAGGTCGTCGTCACGGAGAAGCTCGACGGCGAGAACACCACGCTCTATCGCGACGGCCTGCACGCGCGCTCGCTCGACTCCGGGCACCACCCTTCCCGCTCGAGGCTCAAGGCGCTCCACGGCCGCATCGCCTCCCAGATCCCCGAGGGATGGCGCGTCTGTGGCGAGAACGTCTTCGCCCGCCACTCCATCGCCTACCGCTCGCTCGAAGGCTTCTTCTACGTGTTCTCGGTGTGGGCGGGCGAGCGCTGCCTCTCGTGGGACGAGACCGTCCGCTTCGCCACCGACCGGCTCGGCGTCCCGACGCCGCGCGTCCTCCATCGCGGCGTGCTCGACGCCCGCGCCCTGCGCAAGCTGAGGGTCGAGCGCGATCACGGAGCGAAGCGGAGTAACGGTAGCCCGACGCCTGCCGCCGTTTGCAGGGGTCGGGATGCCGTCACGCAGCGGAGCGACCCATGTGATCAAGCGGCTCGCCCTCCTCCTCTTGCTCCCGCTCGCCGGCTGCTACGAGACCTTCGTCGTCGACGATCCGGACGGCTCGCCGCCTCCCTGGGACGCCGGCCCCTCGAGGGACAGCGGCGTCTTCGTGCCTCCGCCGGGCAAGTGCCTCGAGCCCGCGGGCGTCGATCTGCTCTTCGTCGTCGACAACTCCAACTCGATGGCCGAGGAGCAGGCGAGCCTCGCCGCCGAGATCCCGGCGCTGGTCCGGGCGCTCGTCGATCCGCCGGACGAGGACGCCGACGGCAACCCGGACTGGCTGCCGATACGCGATCTCTCGGTCGGCGTGGTGACGACCGACATGGGCGTCGGCGGGTTCACGGTGCCGACCTGCACGGACGGCGACTTCGGCGACGACGGGCTCCTGCGCACGGAGGGAAACACCGCCGTCGACGGCTGCAGAGCGAGCTACCCGCGCTTCGCGCGGTACACCCCGGGGGCCGCCACCCCCGAGGAGGTCGCGTTCGACGTGAGCTGCGTGACCCAGGCGGGGCTCGGCGGCTGCGGCTTCGAGCAGCCCCTCGAGGCGACGCTGAAGGCGCTCTCGCCCGCGGCGCCGACGGCGGCGACCGGCCCCGGGTACGCGCCCCCGACCTTCTTCCGCGGCACGCGAGGCCACGCGGACGGCGCGAACGCCGGCTTCGTGCGCGACGACACGCTGCTCGCGGTGGTGATCGTGACCGACGAGGAGGACTGCTCGGCGCGCGATCCGAGCCTCTTCGATCCCGCCTCGCCGGTCTACAGCACGACGGATCTCAACCTCCGCTGCTTCGCCCACGCCGAGAGCGCGGTGCACCCGATCGAGCGCTACGTGGCCGGCCTCACCGCGCTGCGCGCCCGCCGCCCCGATCTGCTCGCGCTCGGCGTGGTCGCCGGCATCCCGACCGACCTCGCGCTCGCCTCGCCGACCGACGCCGACTACGCGCGCATCCTCGCTGACGAGCGGATGACCGAGCGCGTCGATCCCACGATGCCCAACCGCCTCGAGCCCTCGTGCAACGTGCCTGGCCGGGGCGTCGCGTTCCCGCCCCGCCGCCTGGTCTCGGTCGCGCGCGGGCTCGGCCGCGGGCGCTCCAGCGTGCAGTCGATCTGCCAGGAGGACTTCGCGCCGGCCGCGGCCGCCTTCGCGCGCCTCTTCGGCCGCCGGGCCTGCACCCGCTTCGACGAGTAGGCCATCTTCGTGAGTGGTTGCACCTCGCGAGATTCTGGAGGTAGGGTCCGGCCATGATCGAGGGGTTGTTCGTCGTCCTCGAGGGCGTGGACGGGGCGGGGACCACCACCCACACGGGCCTCTTGGCGCGGGCGCTTCGAAAGAAGGGCCTGCCCATCACCACCACGCGCGAGCCGAGCGACGGCCCGATCGGCATGCTGATCCGGCAGATCCTCACCGGCCGGGTGGTGGTGCCGGGCATCAGCGGCAACCGGCCCTCGTCGTGGACCACCATGGCGCTGCTCTTCGGCGCCGATCGGATGGATCACCTCGAGGCGACCGTGCACCCGAACCTGATGGACGGGGTGACGGTCATCAGCGACCGCTACGACTACTCCTCGGTCGCCTACCAGTCGGTCACCGGCGGCGGCGAGCCCGAGACCGTGCAGTGGATCCGCGAGATCAACCGCCACGCGCGCCGGCCGGATCTGACCATCGTGCTCGACGTGGATCCCGCCACCTCCGCGAAGCGCCGCGCCGCGCGCGCCTCGGGCGTCGAGATCTTCGACGACCAGGAGCTGCAGGCGCAGCTCGCCGCCTTCTACCGCGAGATCGACGCCCACTTCCCGGGCGACAACATCGTGCACATCGACGCGAGCCGGACGATCGAGGAGGTCGCCGCCGACGTCCTCCACGCGGTCGAGCACCTGCGCGGCGAGCGATGAGCGCCCGCGCGATCTGGCTCGGGGCGCTGCTCGTCGGGGGCGGAGGCGCGGCCGCGTCGAGCGCGCCGGCGGAGACGGCGGAGCGCGCGGCGCTCGAC
>JAEZBP010001173.1 GCA_023427125.1 Pseudomonadota bacterium
CCTCGCGATCGTGCGGAGCGAGTCGGGCGGGGTCGACGCCTGCCCCGCTGTTGGCTGGCGCGCGCGGAGCTCCGCGGCCCTCCCGTCCGATCCGGGCGCCCTGTCCCCGGCGTCCAGCCCCGCGGAGAGTCGCTCCGCTAGGCGCTCCGACGAGGGCCTCTCGACCGAGAGGGGGAGGGAGCCGCGCGTGGAGGCGCCGAGCGAGCGGGGCCCGCGCCCTTGGGTCACCCTCACCGCCGCCTGCGCGGTGCTCGTCCTCGGCGCCGCCGCGTGGCGCACGCGCTGATCTGCTTGGTCGCTTCGCTACGCAACGGCACACCTCGGCCCTCCGGTGCTGCGCATCTTCGGGCTGTCGGCATGCCGTTGCTTCGCTGCGCTCCTTCTCTCTCGGCTTGCGCGGAGGGCGCGCGGAGGCGATGGTTTCGCCCCCGCGAGACGCGGGAGCGTGCGAGCCAACGGAGGAGAAGACCGAATGCACAAGCCGATCAGGCGGGTGGGCGTCGTCGGGTCCGGAGTCATGGGGAGCGGCATCGCCGCCCACATGGCGAACGCGGGCCTCGAGGTGCTCATGCTCGACATCGTCCCGCGGGACCTCTCGGAGGCCGACAAGAAGAACCCGCGGGCGCGCAACCGCATCGCGGCCGAGAGCCTCGAGAAGACCGTCAAGGCCAGGCCCGCGCTCTTCTTCCACCCGCGCAACGCGCTGCTCGTCACCGCCGGCAACCTCGACGACGACTTCGAGAAGCTCGCCGGCTGCGATCTGATCATCGAGGCGATCATCGAGCGGCTCGACATCAAGCAGAAGCTCTTCGAGCGGCTCGACGCGCTCCTGACCGGCGAGACCGTGGTCGCGTCGAACACGAGCGGCCTGCGCATCCACGACATGGTCGAGGGCCGCAGCGAGCGCTTCAAGCAGCGCTTCCTGGTGATGCACTTCTTCAACCCCGTCCGCTACATGAAGCTCCTCGAGATCGTGGCGGGGCCGGAGACCGACCGACAGACGGTCGAGCGCATCAAGCGCTTCGGCGAGGACGCGCTCGGCAAGGGCATCGTCGTCGGCAAGGACACGCCGAACTTCATCGGCAACCGCATCGGCGTGCACGCGATGATGACGGTGCTCCACGAGATGCAGGCGGCCGGGCTGACGCCCGAGGACGTCGACGCGATCACCGGGCCGCCGATGGCCCACCCGAAGACCGGCACCTTCCGCCTCGCGGACATGGTCGGCCTCGACACCTTCGTGCACGTCGCGAAGAACTGCTACGAGTCGCTGCCCGACGACGAGGAGCGCGACATCTTCAAGGTGCCCGCGTTCGTCAGCGGGATGGTCGAGAAGAAGCTCCTCGGCGACAAGACGCGCGCCGGCTTCTACAAGAAGAGCAAGAGCGGCGACATCGAGACGCTCGATCTGGCCAAGCTCGAGTACCGCCCGCGCGGCGGCGATCAGGACATCCGCAAGGCCACCAAGAGCCTCGGCAAGATCGACGATCCCCGCGCCCGCGTGAAGAAGCTGGTGAGCGCCGGCGGCAAGGCGTCGGACTTCGCGTGGAAGGTGCTGAGCCGCTCGCTCGCGTACTCCGCGCGCCGCGTCGGCGAGATCACCGACGAGGTGGTCGCGATCGATCAGGCGATGAAGTGGGGATACAACTGGGACCTCGGCCCCTTCGAGGTGTGGGACGCGCTCGGCTTCGCCGAGACCGTCGAGCGGATGAAGGCCGACGGCCTCGCGCTCCCCGCCTCGATCGACAAGATGCTCGCGGCCGGCGCGACGAGCTTCTATCGCGACGGTGAGGTGTGGGATCTGCAGAAGGGCGCGTACGTCGCGCTCGACGCCGATCCGCGCGAGGTCACCTGGACGACGCTCCGCCGCGGGCGGGCGCCGGTCATCAACATCGACGGCGGCGGCGAGGCCTGGGACCTCGGCGACGGCGTGCTCGGCGTCACCTTCAAGACGCCGCACAACACGATCGACACCGGCTCGGTCGAGATCCTCTGGCAGGCCGCGCAGAAGGCCGAGGAGGAGTTCGAGGCGCTCGTCGTCTTCAACGAGGGCAGCAACTTCTGCGTCGGGGCCAACCTCGCGTCGGTCGTGATGGCCGCGATGAACAAGCAGTGGGGCGACATCGAGAAGCTGGTCGATCGCTACCAGGGCGCGACGCAGCGCCTGAAGTACGCGCACGTGCCGGTCGTCGCCGCGCCCTTCGGGATGACGCTCGGCGGCGGGCTCGAGCTCTGCTTCGGCTGCGACGCGGTGCAGGCCGCGGCGGAGACCTACGCGGGGCTCGTCGAGGTCGGCGTCGGCCTCATCCCCGGCGGCGCCGGCACGATGAACATGCTCTGGCGCGCGCTCGAGGCGATCCCCGAGGGCACGACGGGCAACACCTACGACTACGTGACGCAGGTCTTCAAGAACATCGCGATGGCCGACGTCGCGACGAGCGGCCCGATGGCGCAGCACAAGGGTTACTTCCGCTTCTCGGACGGCGTCTCGTTCGATCGCGCGCGCCAGCTCCACGAGGCCAAGCAGCGCGCGCTCGGCCTCGGCCGCGGCGGCTACCACCCGCCGATCCCGCGGGCCCATCGCTTGCCCGGCGAGAGCGGCGTGGCAACGCTCCGGATGATGGTGGACACGTTGGTGGCGGGCGGCTTCGCCACGCAGCACGACGGCCACATCGCGACCAAGCTCGCCTACGTGCTCTGCGGCGGAAAGGGCGGCAACGCCCGCGAGGTCACCGAGACCGAGATGCTCGCCCTCGAGCGCGAGGCGTTCCTGAGCCTCTGCGGCGAGCAGAAGAGCATCGAGCGCATGCAGCACATGCTGATGAACAACAAGCCGTTGCGGAACTAGCCCTCTGCGGAACAGGAGAAGGAAGACATGACCGACATCGTGATCGTGGACGCGGTCCGGTCCGCAGTGGGCCGGGCGCACAAGGGGTCGCTCTCTCAGAAGCGGCCGGACGAGCTGGCGGGCGAGGTCATCCGTGGCCTCATGGCGCGCAACCCGAAGATCGATCCCTCGCTGGTCGAGGATCTGGTGCTCGGCTGCGCGATGCCCGAGGGTGAGCAGGGGCTGAACGTCGCGCGGGTCGCCGGGATCCTCGGCGGGCTGCCCGAGGAGTCGAGCGCCCTCACCATCAACCGCTTCTGCTCGAGCGGGCTGCAGGCCATCGCCATCGCGGCGGGCCACGTGGCCATCGGCACGAACGACATCGCCATCGCGGGCGGCGTCGAGTCGATGTCGATGGTGCCGATGACCGGCAACAAGCTGAGCGCCTCGCCGCAGGCGATGGATCAGTGCCCGGAGGTCTACACGCCGATGGGCATCACGGCGGAGAACGTCGCCAAGCGCTTCGGGATCGATCGGAAGTCGCAGGAGGAGTTCGCGCTCGACAGCCAGAGGAAGGCCGCCGCCGCGATCGAGGCCAAGCGCTTCGCGGAAGAGATCGTGACGGTGAAGGGCGTGCGCTACCGCGGCGACGAGCGCGTCGACTTCGACTTCGTGCAGGACGAGCTGCCGAGGCCCGACACGACGGCCGAGGGGCTCGCCTCGCTCAAGCCGGCCTTCTCGAAGGATGGCTCGGTCACGGCCGGCACGAGCTCGCCGCTGAGCGACGGCGCGGCGGCGGCGATCGTGATGAGCGCGGCCAAGGCGAAGGAGCTCGGCGTCGCGCCCTTCGCGTACTTCCGCGCGTTCGCCACGGCGGGCGTCGATCCGGCGATCATGGGCATCGGCCCGGTGCCGGCGGTGCGCAAGCTCCTGGCCAAGACGGGGCTGAAGGTCGACGACATCGACCTCTTCGAGCTCAACGAGGCCTTCGCCTCGCAGTCGGTCTACTGCAAGCGCGAGCTCGGCCTGCCGGACGACAAGCTCAACGTGAACGGCGGCGCCATCGCGCTCGGCCACCCGCTCGGGTGCACCGGCGCGAAGCTCACCGCGACCGCGCTCCACGAGCTGCGGCGGCGCGGCGGCAAGCGCGCGATCGTCACGATGTGCATCGGCGGCGGCATGGGCGCCGCGGGCCTCTTCGAGCTCGCGTAGTCAGCCTCTCCTCGGGGAGCCGCAGGAGCGCAGAGAGGACCCTCTCTGCGCTCCTCGCGTTCGAGCCACGGGATCGAGCGACGGGATCGATCAAGAGCGCAGCGAAGTGACGGCAGGCCGACACCTGCTGCCGTTCGCAGGTTTCGGGATGCCATCACGTAGCGGAGCGAGCCATCGGATCGTGAAGTAGCGTTGCGCCTCCGTTGCGCCGGAGGGGCATCATCCCCAGAGTTCGAGCCGCGTGCCCCTCTGGCTACGGCTCACCATGTTCTTCCTCGTCATCCTCGTGCTCGTCGGCGCGACGAGCGTCTACGTCTTCCGCCGCGGCGCGAAGGTGCTCGGGCTCGAGCGCCGGGGCCGCTTCGCGCTGGCGGCCGCGCTGGCGATCGCGCCCTTGATGATGGTCGGGAGCCGCGCCCTCGCGAGCGCCGGCATGAACGACGCGGCCTACGTGCTCGGCGTGCTCGGCGCGACCGTCGTCCTCGGGGTGCTCATCTCGACCGTGCTGCTCTGGGCGGTGGACCTCCCGTTCGGGGCCTGGGCGTGGATCGCGCGGCGCCGAAGGCGCGACGCGCCGCCCCGCGTGACGGTCACCGAGGACGGAGTGGCGCACGAGACCGAGGGCGAGCTCGCCGGCCCCCGGACCCTCGGCCGGCGCGAGATCATCCGCCAGACCGCGACCGGCGCGGCCCTCTCGGTCGGCTTCGGCAGCGCCCTCTACGGCTCGGTCTTCGGCCGGCGCGACTACCAGATCGTGGAGGTGCCAGTGCCGATTCCGGGCCTCTCGCCGCGGCTCGACGGCTACCGTATCGCGCAGCTCTCCGACATCCACTTCGGCGTGTACATCGGCGAGCCGGAGCTGCGGAGCGCGGTCGAGCTCGTGCGCTCGGCCCGGCCCGACATGGTCGTCCTCACCGGCGATCTGGTGGACCACGACCCGGCGTTCGCGCCGCGTCTCGGCGAGCTGGTGCGGCGGCTCGAGCAGCTCCACCTGCGCGACGGCGTCATCGTGATCCCCGGCAACCACGACTACTACGCCGGCATCGACGCGGTGCTCTCGGCGGCCGAGGGCGGCGGTGGGCGCGTCTTGCGCAACAGCGGCCGCGTGATCGGGGACGCGGGCGGCGCGTTCGCGCTGGTCGGGGTCGACGACGTCTGGGCGCCGCGCAACGGCTACGGCCCGGGCGCCGATCTCGGCCTCGCGCTCTCGATGGTGCCGCGCGATCTGCCGCGCATCCTCCTCTGCCACAACCCCGAGTACTTCCCGGAGGCGCGCGGCCAGGTCGCGCTGCAGCTCAGCGGGCACACCCACGCCGGCCAGGTGAACCTCGGCATCCGCCCGGCCGACTTCGTGCTCCCCTACGTCGAGGGGCTCTACCTCGAGGAGGGCTCGCACCTCTACGTCAACCGTGGCTTCGGCACCGCCGGCCCGCCTGCCCGCGTCGGCGCCCCGCCCGAGGTCACCCTGGTCGTGCTGACCGCGGCGTAGATTTCCCTAGGTGACGAGCGAGCCGCGGCGACCGCGGCCGCCGCTCGGTCACGCGAGCGGATGTCGAGCCGGCCTGCGCGCGAGGCGTGCCGGCCCTCTCAATCAGAGAGCGGAATGAATCCGGCATCGCTCGGAGACCAGAAGGGTCGCGCGGGGCG
>JAEZBP010001191.1 GCA_023427125.1 Pseudomonadota bacterium
CGCACGCCCTGGCCGGTCGAGATGCCGGCGGTCAGATCGAAGTACTGCGGCATCCGCTCGCGCACCGTGACGGTGACCGGCTTGACCCGCTCGGGGAGGTCCGCGTCGCGCGGCGTGATGGTCACGCTGCTGAAGACGCCGAGCGCCATCAGGGCGTCCTGGCTCGCCGTGACGATCGAGGGGCGATAGACGTCGCCCGGCGCGAAGTGGAGCACCTCGCGGATCAATCCCTCGGCGGTGCGGCTCGCGCCCTCCACCTCGATCTCCCCGAAGCGCACCTCGAAGCGCTCGATGACCCGCACCGCGATCTCGGCGCGCTCGCGATCCTCGCTGAAGCGCACGTCAGGCTCGATTCGCGCGTAGAGATAGCCGCGCTCTTGGTAGAGCTCGGTCATGCGCGCCACCGCCTCCTCGAGGCCGAGGTAGCTGAAGGGCTCGCCGCGCGAGAGCCCCGCGACGCGCAGGAGCTCGCGCTCGCCGATCAGCTCGTTGCCGCGCAGCGCGACGCCGTAGAGCAGCGTGCGCGGGCCCTCGACGATCGGGATCGCGACGACCGCGCGCCCTCGCCCGACCGGATCGAGCCTGACCGGCCCGACGCGCGCGCCGAGGTAGCCCTGCGCCTCGTAGACCTCCTCGAGGTGCTCGACGGCTCGCGCGTAGAGCGGCTCGTGGAAGACGCGGGCCGGATCCACCTCGAGGGGCGCCGGGATCCGCCGCTCGCGGCCGCTCATCTGCCGGCCACCGATGCCGATCCGATCGAGGGTGTCGGAGTCGATCGGAGAGAAGAGGCGGGTGTCCGGCAGCTCCTCCTCGAGCACGCTCACGACCTGGCCGCGCAGATAGTCGCTCGGGAAGTGCGCGGCGCCCGGGAAAGACATGCCGACGACGTGGAGCTGGCGGCCGGGGCGCATCCGCACCTCGAGCACCGCGCTCCCCTCCTGCTCGCCGGCGTAGCGCTGGAGCTCGACCTCGGCGTCGTGGAAGCCGTGGCGCCGTAACACGTCGGTCACGCGCTCGCGCAGGGCGTCGAGGGTGGTGCGCGTGAGGCGCTCCTCGGCGAGCCCGAGGGCGGCCTCGATCGTGGTGCGCGCGAGCGGCTCGTGCCCGCGCAGGCGCACGTCGTAGCGCGGGCCGAGCTCGAGCGAGACCACGATCCGCGCGCCGCCCTCCTCGCGGCGGATCTCCTCGCGCCCGACCCGCGACTCGAGCCACCCCGACTCGCGGAGGCGACGCGCGACGCGATCCACGCCCTCCCGCAAGCGCGCCCGATCGAGCACCGCGCCGGCGCCGAGGCCGAGCTCGCCGGGCAGATCGAAGCTCGCCGGCGGCGCGTCGCGCTCGTAGAGGTAGCCGACGACCCGCAGGGGCTCGCCCTCCACGATGTCCGCCATCAGCACCTTGCGCGTCGGATCGTCGGTGTCGCGCAGGCGCAGCGTCACGCGCGCGTCGGTGTAGCCGCGCTCGGCGTACGCGTCGGCCACCCCGCGCGCCAGCGGGGAGAGGTCTTGGCCCTCGAGCGCGCCGCCCGAGCCGAGGCCGAGCGACTGCACGATCTCGTCGTGGCTCATCACCGCGCCGCCGCTCACGTCGACCCGCGTGATCACGACGCGAGGCACGAGGTGCACGATCAGCGCGACGCCGGCCCCCTCGGGCACCGCGTCGATCTGCACGTCGGCCCAGCGCCCGCTCGCGAGGAGGCGCTCGGTGGTCGAGCGCAGGAGCTGTCGCGTCAGGCGCGCGCCGAGCGGGATGCCGACGTCGCGCGCGCCCGTCGCGCCGGAGGTCTCCCCGGTGATCCGCACCGCCTCGACCGGCCGGCGCACCAGCGACGCGGGGAGCTGCGCGCTCGCCAGCGAGGCGAGCGCGAAGAGAGAGACGATGAGGAGACCGGAGGCGACCCTCACTCGAATTCCAGCCGCACGCCCCAGTCGACGCCGAGGTTGCCGAACGAGTTGCCCGACGTGTTGTTGTAGTTGTCGTACGAGACGCCGACGCGCTGGTTGTCGTCGAGCTGCACCTCGAGCGAGCCGCGGAAGTCGCGGGACTCGCTGAGGCCCGTCGTCGCGCTGAGGCGCACGCGCTCGGCGATGCGCTTGCCGATCGAGAGGCGCGGCTCCGTGCGGCCGGTGGTCTGCGAGTAGCCGGTGGTCACGCGGAAGTCGTCGATGAGCGGGAGCGCGCGGCGGACCTCGCGGTCGACCCCGGTGACCGAGGCGATCGCCTCGATCGCGGCGGCGCTGGCGAAGTCGCTCTCCTGAAGCTGCTGGAGCTCACCGCGGGTCATGCCGAACGCGAGGAGCATGAGGATATCCTGCTCGGGCAGCTCCGGCTCGCTCCGTGTGCGCAGGCGCAGGTTGTCGGTCGGGCCGACCAGCGAGAGCAGGATGCGGAAGCTCGAGGCCGAGAGATCGCTGGCCCGCCGGATCTCGGTCATCGCCTCGATGTCGAGGTGAGCGTCGATCTGCGCGGCGTCGTCGAAGCGGATCATCCCGCGGCGCACCTCGAACTCGTTGTTCTGGAAGAAGAGGCGGCCGCGCGCGATCTCCATCGAGCCCAGGATGCCGTAGCGCTGATCGGTGCCGACGACCCGGAAGGGCCGCTCCTCGCTGTCGATGCGCACGTCGGCGTCGACGAGGTTGTTCTGCACGTGGAAGGGGGCGCGCTGGGTGACGCGCAGATCGAGCGCGATCGAGTCCTGCTCGGGATCGTAGCGGCGCACCTCGGTTCGCTCGGCGCGGAAGGCGCCCCGCACCATCCTCGAGGCGACCTCGCCGAGCAGGCTCCGCATCTCGATGTCGCGCGTGTAGCTCAGCCGATCGACCGAGAGCGCGCCGCTCAGCGTCGGCAGGCGCTCGCCCTGCGTCCACGCGAGCCGGGTGCGCGCGCCGAAGCTCGCGTCGATGCCCTCGGCGAACGCGTAGCGCAGGCCCGTGCCCTCGACGTCGAGCTGATAGCGCTCGAGCTCCTGCTCGCGCAGGGCGGCCTGCCCGGACGCCGTGAGGTGTCCCCCGGCGACGTCGGCGCTGAAGTCCTCGAAGAGCACCGATCGCTGGCTGAACTCGACGCGCCCTCGGAGGTTCTCGACGACGGGCGCGAACGAAGCGAAGCGGAAGCGCGCGTCGCGCACGCGGGCCTGTCCGTAGAGCTCGGGGTCCGCGAGCGGGCCGGTGACGTTGAGCCTCACCGTCACGTTGCCGTCGGCCTCGGCGATGCTGTCGGTGAGGCGCGCGACGATGCCGAGGTCGATGTCGCCGTCGACGCTCAGCCCGAGCCCGTCCTCGAGCGAGGCGCGGCCCCGCACGCGCAACCGCGAGTCCGGCCCGACGAAGCGGGCGCGGTTGACGGCGAGCGCTCCGTCGAGGAAGGCGAGCTCGACCGGCCCACGGTTGACGATCTCGATGTCCTCCTGCGCGAAGCGGACCTCGCTCATCACGACGCTGCCCTCGAGCGTCTCGGGCTCGCGCAGGGCGCCGTGATCCAGCGTGAGCACCGCGCTCATGCGTGCGTCGAAGCCGAGGTCGTCGGGGAGGAAGGGCCGGAGATCGAGCCGGTCGAGCGAGATCGTGCCGCGCAGCGGGAGCGCCTCGGTCCGCCCGACGGCCAGATCCACGTGGAGGCGCTCGTCGAGCGCGTCGCCGCAGACGAGGAAGGCCATCGGCCGGCTCAGCCGCGGCTCGAGGCCGTCGATCGTCCGGAGCGGCGGATCGGCGGGCCACTCGCCGAACGCCAGCCCGGCGCGGGCACGCGCGCAAGGCTCGCTCGCGAGCGCGGCGCGATCCCAGCTGCGGGCGGCGGTGACCCAGGGGTCCTCCCGATCGGTGAGCCGGGCGAAGAAGCGGCCGTCGCCGAGCGAGCGCCCGTCGTAGGTCACGTTCGTGACGCCGACGTCGAAGTCCGCGCGCATCAGATCGAAGGTGCCGCCGATGCGGCCGATGACCGACGCCACGCCGTCGAGGCTCGGGAAGCGATCGCCGATGCCCTCGAGGTCGCGGAGCGCGACGCGATCGGCGACCGCGTTCATCCGGAGCTGCCCGCCGAGGCTCATGCGCCCGTCGAGCGCGACGGTGCCCTCGCCCTTTCGCAGCGAGAGGTGCGCGATCGCGAGCTCCGCGCCGCGCGCGCCGCGCGACCAGTCGAGCCAGCGGAAGCGGCCGACCATGCTTCCGTCGGTGAACTCGTAGCCGTCGAGCGACGCGTGATCGAAGCCGAGGTCGAGCTCGACGGCGAGCGTGCCGCTCTCCGAGTCACCCGGAAAGCCGTTGGTGTAGCGGAGCGCGGCGCGCCCGCGCGCGAGGCCCTGGTAGGGCGCGAAGCGCTCGTCGTCCTGGAAGCCGAAGACCTGGTAGAAGTCGGCGAGCGCGAGGCCGTCGAGGTGGAGGATGCCGTCGAGCGCGAAGCGATCGTGATGGAAGTCGAGGTAGAGGTCCTCGGCGCGGTAGCGGCTCTCGTTCTTGATCGCGCTCACCATCGCGAAGCGCACGCCGAGGCCGTCCGGATCGAGCTCCGCGTCGCTCTCGAGATCGCCGAGGCGGAAGTCGTCGAAGAGGAAGTCCGAGAGGCGCAGGTGCCCGGTGACGTGCGGGTCCTGGAACGTGCCGACGATCTGGACGCGCGCGTCGCCGACGCCGGCGATCGGGAAGCGATCGAGCGGGGTGATGTCGCGCAGGTCGGCGACCTCCGCCTGCGCGCGCACCTCGAGCCGATTGTCGAAGCCGAGGATCACGTTGCCGCGGATGCGGCTGCGCGGCAGCTCGCCCACGAGGTCGTCGAAGCGGACGGCGTCGGGGCGGATCGACCAGCGGCCGTCGAAGCGGCCGTGGCTCACGCCGATCACGCGCCGCACCGGGCGCCGGTGGTAGGCGTCGTGGCTGACGACGAAGTCGTGGGTGCGCACGCTCACCGGTCCGTCGAGCGCGAGCGGGACGAGGGTGCCGCGCAGGCCGAGGCTGCCGCGGAAGATCCACTCGACGATGGCGTCGTCGGTGACGCCGAGCACGCCCATCAGCCGCGCGAAGCTCAGCTCGTCGATGCGGGCGAGCACGTCGATCGGGAAGCCCCGCGCCTCATCGAGCGAGATGGTGCCTTCCACGCCGACGGTGCCGCCTCCGTCGGCCGCGAGCGTGATCTCGCTGCCGCGGGTGATGCGCACCTCGCGCCGGTTCGCGGTGAACTGGAGCCGGCCGCTGTGGCCGAGCCCGAACTGCTCGATGCGCCCCTCGTCGATCGAGACCGTGCCTCGCGCGCTCTGCTCGGCGCCGCGGCTCGAGAGGCGCGCGGCGATCTCGACCCTGCCCTCCATCGGCGGGAGCGTGACGCCCTCGGGCAGCGGCAGGCGCGCGAGGTGCGCGAGATCGTAGGCGACGTCGAGCTCGCCGCCGAAGCCGTGATCGGTGAGCGGGATCGGCGCGCTCAGCCCGCGCGCGGCCACCGAGAGCGGCGGGGTGCGCAGGGTGAGCGCCTCGACGCGGATCCCGTCGGGCGCGATCGCGACCTCGCCCGAGAGCTCTTCGATGGTCTCCGAGCCGCGCGCATGGCGCGCCCAGCCGTTGGCGCGCGTCACGGCGACGACGATCGCGCCCTCTGCCTCGCGCAGCGTGAGGTCCACGTTGCGCAGCTGGCCGCTCGCGTGCGGCTCGGCGTCGACCGTGAGCGTGGAGCCCACGACGCGCAGCTCGTCGAAGGGCAGCGTCGGCCCGCCCGGGCCGCTCGGCGCCGCCTCGGCGCGCGGGAGGTTGCGCACCTGGCCGTTGCGCACGACGAGGCGCAGGTTGGCGCCGCGCACCTCGATGGTCTTCAGATCGACGGCGCCGCGGAGCAGGCCGCGAAACGAGGGGCCGATGCGCAGCTCGTCGGCCTCGGCGAAGCGGCCGTAGACCGGGTCGTCGAGCGTGATGTCGCGCCCGATCAAGGTGAGCGGCACGAGCTGGAGCGAGACGGTGCCGATCGTCGCGTCGAGGCCGAGCTCCCGCTTGATGGCGCCGGCGGCCAGATCGTGCAGCCGGGTGCGGCTCGACTGGCTGCGCACCAACATCGCCGTGGACAAGGGGATCCCGACGGCGAAGATCGCGAGCACGAGCGCCCACGTTCGCCACCTCTTCCACAGGACTGCGCGGCTCACGGCATGACCGGTTTTTCAGGGCTCAGGCTAGCACGCGGCTCCCGACGGCGGCCCGTGCGGCGCGATTCATCCGCGGGCTGCTACGATGGGGCTCGATGATCGATCCGGCCAGCGTTCTGCAGGGGCGGACCCGCGAGACCAAGATCCGCCGCGACGCGGAGGGCCGCTGGTTCAACGACGGGGTGGAGGTCACCCACCCGCTCCTCAAGCAGGCGTTCGATCGCTGGCTCGGCCGGGCGCCCGACGGATCGGGGCGCTACTGCCTGTCGAACGACATCAACTGGGCGTACGTCGCGCTCGAGGGTGCGCCGCGCTTCGTGCGGCGAGTCACGATCGGCGAGGATCAGACCGTGTCGCTCTTGCTCTCGGACGAGCGCGAGGTGGCGCTCGACCCTGCGACGCTCCGCCAGGGCCCCGACGGTGCGCTCTATTGCACCGTCCAGGGGGACCTCGTGGCTCGCTTCGATCGACACGCGATGATGCAGCTCGCCGCGATCACCGACGAGGACGCCGCGGGTGTGTACCTCGCGCTCGGCGGACGCGCGGTGCGCCCGCCTTCGGTGAGCGATCCGCTCGCGTGAGCTTGCTCGGCTCGATCGCGAGGCAGCGCGTCACGTGAGGTGATCACCCGATAGAGAGGTTGGGCCAGCTCCGGTAGACCCGGCGCGCATGAAGAACCCTCTGCTCACGGTGGCTCTGTTGGCGCTCGCGGGGTGCACGGGCGAGCTCGCCGAGACGCCGCCCAACCCGAGCTGCAACAACGACTGCACTCCGGACGACGACGCAGGACCGACAGCGACCGTCGATGCCGGCCCGATCACTCCCGGCGACGATGCGGCGATCCCGCCTCCTCCACCGCCGCCTCCGCCGCCCCCGGTCGATGATGCAGGCGCCCCTCCGCCGCCTCCTCCTCCGCCTCCCCCTCCGCCGCCCACCGAGTGCGTGAACGCGACGCGCCTCTGGTACGACGACTTCGAGACCGGCGACTACAGCCGCTGGACCGGCCGCAGCTACAACAACGAGTGGGGCAACGGCTGCCAGAACAACGGGATCAGCACGGAGCAGGCCCACTCGGGGACTCGCTCATCGCGCTCCGAGATCGTCTGCCGGAGCCACGAGGACGTGCACCGCGGCTACGGCGGCGTTCAGTTCAACGGCGACAGTCCGCTCGACTACTACACGAACGTCGGCAACGGCACCGAGGCCCCCAACGGCATCGTCAACACGTTCTGGCTCTGGCTCGATACGCCCTATGACTTCGGCGGCGGTCGCTGGATGAGCCTCTGGACCAGCAACGGAGATTGCGGCTGGGCCGAGCGGGTGATCACCCTCGGGCTCGAGGACGCGAGCCGGCGCATCACCCCGGCGCATATCGTCGACAGCGGCGGCACCGTCACGTTCAGCCCCGGCGCGCCGAGCCTCCCGCTCCGGACGTGGGCGCGCGTGACGGTCTACATCAACTACCACACCGGCGTGATGCACGTCTGGCAGGACGGCGCGAGCGTGCTGCACGCGACCTTCTCCCGCCCCTCCACCGACATCTGCCAGTGGCACTGGGGCGCTTACGCCAGCGGCAACAACGACGACATCGTGCTCTTCGAGGACGACAAGAGCCTCTGGAAGCTCGAGGAGGAGTGGACCGACTTCTCGCGCGAGCCCTGGCTCGAGGGCACCGCGACGCCCGCTTGCCGATGAGGCTCCCGTGAGCGGAGCGGCGGCTCCTCGCGTCGGCGCGAGGAGCCGCTCTCTCACTCGCTCATCAGGGGCTCGAAGAGGACGAGGCCGCACACGATCGCGACCAGATCGAACGCGGCGAGGACGCGCAGCCAGTCGGCGATCTCCGAGAAGGGAGCGCCGCCGAAGAGCTCGCGGGTCGCGACCACCCCGGCCAAGAGGCCGGGCGAGGCGAGCGGAAAGAGGACGACGCTCAGCATGAGCTCGCGGCCTCCCGTGCGGACACCCATCGAGGCGAAGAGCGTGCCCATCGCGACGTAGCCGACCGAGCCGAGCAGGAGGATCGGTCCGGCGTGCAGCACCGTCTGAAGCACGTCGAGCCGGAAGAGGATGGCGACGACCGGCAGGAGCACGAGGTCGATCGCCAGGACGAGGACCAGCGTGCCGAGCATCTTGCCCGCGTAGATCGCGCTCCGCGGGATCGGCGAGAGGAGCAGGCCGCGGATCGCGTCCGACTCTCGCTCGCGGGCCCAGGCGCGGCCCATCGCCAGCACCGCCGCGAAGCACGCGGACACCCAGAGCACGCCCGGCGCGATCTTCTGCGACGTGACGTCGTCGAGGAAGAACGCGAGCGAGGTGAGCACCGTGACGAGCAGGCCGAAGAGACCGGCGGTCACGAGGATCTCCGCGGTGCGCAGCTCGATGCGGAGCTCCTTGCCGAGGATGAGCGCGGTGCCTGCGAAGAAGCGCTTCATGCGGACGCTCCCTCGACGACGCGCCCGCGATCGAGGCGGATGCGGCGCTCGGAGAGGCGATCGGCGAGCGACGGATCGTGGGTGATCAAGAGGACGATGGCGCCGCGCTCGCGCTCCGCCTCCACCGCGCGCACCAGCCGCTCGACGCCGTGCACGTCGAGGCCGGTCGAGGGCTCGTCGAGCAGGAGCAGCCGCGGCGAGTGGACGAGCGCGCGGGCGAGCGAGATGCGCTGGAGCTGCCCGCGCGAGTAGGTGCGCGCCGGGCGATCGCGGAAGCGGCCGATCTCGAAGCGCTCGAGCAGCGACTCGACGCGCGCCTCCGGAGCGGCGAGCTCGTGGAGCCGCGCGTAGAGCCGCAGGTTCTCGAGGCCGCTGAGGTCCGGGTAGATCATCGCCGCGTGAGCGAGCACGCCGATCTGGGCGCGCAGCTCGCTCCCCCCGCGGGTGTGATCGCCGTAGCGGACCTCGCCGCGCGTCGGGCGGACGAGCTGCGCGAGGACGTTGAGGAGCGTGCTCTTGCCCGAGCCGTTGGGCCCCTCGACGACGGTGATCACGCCCGCGTCGAAGCGCGCGTCGACGCCGACGAGCGCCCGGGTCGGGCCGTAGACCTTGACGAGCCCGCGCGCCTCGACGCTGGTGAAGTCGAGCCTCATCGTGGTCGGGCCTGTACTTAGCAGGCTGCCGCGAGCCTGGCCGGTTTCGGTGCTGGCGTCACTCGACCTCGGGGTCGGCCTTGCGCCGGCGCGCGGCGCGCCCGCCTCCGCCGAGCAGGCCGACGTCGAAGAGCAGCCCGACGATCACGAGCAGCCACCCGAAGGGCGTCAGGCCGCCGCCCTGCTCGAGGCTGTGGCTCGCGAACGCGAACGCGAGCGTCGTCGTCGGCAGGAAGATGAACCCGAGGATCGGCCAGAGCGTGGCGGGGAAGGGCTCGCTCAGATAGCCGCGCGGACCGAAGAGCCAGACGAGCGCGAGCGCGACACGCGGGAACGCGAGCGCGAGACAACCGACGAGGCAGCCCATACGCCATCACGTACTCCCCGATCGTTCGCCGCGCATCGTGACCCGCGAGGCCACCACG
>JAEZBP010001210.1 GCA_023427125.1 Pseudomonadota bacterium
GACGTGGGCCGCGCGCTCTACGGGCGCCTCGCCCGCATCGCCGAGGTCCACCTCAACGACGACACCCGCGCCATCGAGGCGTACTCGCGCGCCCTCGAGCAGGTGGGCGACGACCCCGACGCGCTCGGCGCGCTCGATCGGCTCTACCAGAAGATCGCGGCGTGGCCCGAGCTCGCCGACGTGCTCGATCGCCGCATCCAGGGCTCGAGCGATCCGCTCGAGCGGAGCGAGCTCCTCGTGCGGCTCGGCGGGCTCAAGCAGCGCGAGCTCGGCGATCTCCGCTCTGCGTTCCGCGCGTTCTCCGAGGTGCTCGACCGCGATCCGGCGGAGCCGAGCGCGGTGCGCGCGATGGAGTCGCTCCTCGAGGACGACGAGCTCGCCTCGGAGGTCGTCGAGGTGCTCGAGCCGGTGTACCGCCAGACCGGCGCGACGGAGAAGGTCGCGGCGCTCTTCGACGTGCGCATCCAGCTCGCCGACACCGACGGAGAGCGCGTGCGCTTCCTGTCGGATCAGGCCCAGGTCTACGAGAGTGACCTCGGCGACCCGGCGCGCGCCCTCGACGCGCTCCGGCGCGCGTTCGAGCTCGATCCCCGCGACGAGGGCCTCGCCGGCGATCTCGAGCGGCTCGCCACCCTCGCGGCGGGGTGGACCTCGCTCCGCGGCCTCGTGGAGAAGGTCGGCGCCGGCGACGACATGGATCGCATGCTGCACCGCGATCTCAACATGCGCGCGGCGCGCTGGTATCGCGATCACCTCGGCGATGTCGAGAGCGCCGAGGCGAGGTTGCGGGCGGCGATCGGCGCCGAGCCGGACACGCGCGAGGCGCACGTCGAGCTCACGGAGCTGTTGCGGGTGGGCGGCCGCGAGCGCGAGCTGGCGCTGGCGCTCGTGCACTGGGCCGACGTCGACTTCGACGAGGACGCGAAGAAGGAGCGCCTGCGCGAGGCGGCCTCGCTCGCGCGCTCGGCGCTTGCCGACGCAGAGCTCGCGCGCTCGTCGTACGAGAAGATCCTCGAGGTCGACGCGGGCGATCCGAGCGCGCTCGAGGAGCTCGCCGCGCTCGAGGCCGAGGCGGGGAGCTTCGCGCGGGTGGCCGAGCTCCTGAGCCGCAGGGTGGACGTCGAGCCCGATCCCGAGGTCCGCGTGGGGCTGCGCAAGTCGCTGGCTCGCACGCACGCGGATCACCTCGGCGACGTCGACGCCGCGCTCGACGCGTGGCGTGGCGCGCTCGACGAGGATCCGAACGACCTCGAGTCGATCGCCGCGCTCGAGGGGCTCTACGAGAAGACCGGCCGCTGGGCGGATCTCGAGGAGCTCATCCAGCGGCGGCTCGACATCGCCGAGACGCCGGCCGACCGGATCGCCGCGCGGGTGCGGCTCGCGCGCCTCGCGGACCAGCGGCTCGGGCGGCGCGAGGAGGCCATCGAGCAGCTGCGGGAGATCCTCGAGGAGGATCCGCAGAACCCGGAGGCGCAGGACGAGCTCGAGCGGCTCTACACCGCCGACGAGCAGTGGGACGAGGTCGTGACCCTGCTCGAGCGTCGCGCGAGCGACGCGGTCTCGGCGGGCGACGTGGCCTCGGAGCTCGACATCCTCGTGCGGCTCGGCTCGGTGCACGTCGAGCGCCTCTCGGCGCCCGACAAGGCGGTCGAGATCTACCACCGCGTGCTGGCCCGCGAGCCCGCCCACGCCGGGGTGCTCACGGCCCTCGCGGCGCTCCATCGCGAGCGAGAGGACTGGGCCTCCGCCGCCGACGTCCTCGAGCGCCTCTCTGCGACGCAGGAGCAGGAGGAGGCCCTCGAGACCGCTTACGCGATCGCGGAGCTCGCTTCGAAGCAGCTCGGCGATCCCGCACGCGCCGAGAGGGCGCTCCGCCGCGCGTACGAGCTCGATCCGAGCGCGGCGAGGGCGCGCGATGCGCTCAAGGCGCACTACGAGGAGCACGGGCAGGCCGACCGGCTCGCGGAGATGCTCGCGCTCGACGTCGCTGCCATGGATGAGGCCGAGACCGAGGAGCCGAAGGCGAAGGCGGCGCTCCTCCAGCGCATCGCGGGGCTCTACTCCGGGCCGATGAAGGATCCGGCCTCGGCGGTGCCCTACCTCGAGCGCGCGTCGGCGCTCGAGCCGGAGAACCGCGACGTGCTCCTGCCGCTCTGCGACCTCTACATCGCGGCGGGCCGCCAGCGCGACGCCATCCCGGTGCTCGAGCAGATCATCGCCAGCTACGGCACCCGCCGTAACAAGGAGGTGGCCGTCTATCACCACCGCCTCGGCAAGGCGAAGGAGTCGATGGGCGATCTCGACGGGGCGATGGAGTCCTACGACGCCGCATTCAAGGTCGATCTGACCAACGTGCAGGTGCTGAGCGACCTCGGTCGGCTGTGCCTGACGCGCGGCGATCTCGATCGCGCGCAGAAGACCTTCCGCGCGCTCCTCTTGCAGAAGCTCGCGCCCGACTCGGGCATCTCGAAGGCCGACGTCTACTACTACCTCGGCGACATCTCTCAGAAGCAGGGCGACGCGAAGAAGGGCATCTCGATGCTCGAGCGCGCGCTCGCCGAGGACTCCGGCCACGCCGACGCGCAGGCCCTGCTCGCGCAGCTCAAGGGGTAGCCGGCAACGATCGCGCGAGGTCTCCCCTCCGCTTGCGGGAGGGGTCGGGGGAGGGTAGGCCGACGCGGGAGGGGGACCGAACAATCGCAGCAAGATGCCGACTGCCATCTCGATCGATGGAGCACTGACCGACCCCGAGGCCGCGGCGATCCCGGTAATGGATCGCGGCTTCCTCTACGGCGACAGCGCCTTCGAGGTGACGCGCACCTACGGCGGGCAGCCCTTCGAGCTCGGCGCGCACCTCGCGCGGCTCGCCTGGTCGTGCGAGCGGATCGGTATCCCGCCGCTCGAGTCGAGCGTGCTGCGCGCTGATGTGCTGGCCGCGCTCGCGGCCGCCGGCAACGACGAGTCGTACGTGCGGGTCATCGTCACGCGCGGCGTGACGGCGATCGGGCTCGGGACCGGCGGGGAGGTGCGGCCCCGTCGGGTCGTCGTGGCGCTGCCGCTCACGCCGCAGCCGCGCGAGCTCTACGAGCGCGGCGTCGAGGTGCGGACGGTGACGATGGCGCGCGCGCTCGACGGAAGCGGCGCGGCGGGCGCGAAGGCCTCGAACTACCTGCCGAACATCCTCGCGCTCGAGTCGGCGCGCGCTCACGGCGCCTACGAGGCGATCAGCCTGGGCGCGGGCGGCGAGGTGCTCGAGGGCTCGACCTCGAACCTCTTCGTCGTGACGGGCGGGCGCGTGCGGACGCCGCGGCTCTCGCTCGGCATCCTGAGCGGCATCACGCGCCGCGTGGTGATGCGCGCCGCAGCGGAGGAGGGCATCCCGCTCGAGGAGGCGCTGCTCTTTCCGCCCGACCTCTACCGGGCGGAGGAGGCGTTCATCACCAGCAGCCTCCGCGAGATGATCCCGGTCGTCCGCGCCGACGGCGTGGCGATCGGCGACGGCACCCCCGGCGCGCTCACGGCGCGCCTCTTCGCGGCGTTCGGCCGCGTGCGCGACGCCCTGCTCGCGGCCGCGCGTTGACGGCTCGGCGGCCGTCGGCTAGACCGCGGCCCTCCAATAAGGAAGAAGCATGACCTCCATCAGCCAGAGGACCGAGAAGCGCCGCGTGATCCGCCAGAAGGCCACCGGCAAGAAGGCCAAGGCCGACCGCGCCAAGCAGGGCACGCCGCCGTTCCCGATCCAGCCCGAGCAGGCGGGGCCGGACAGCGCCGAGAAGCGCAAGAGCTGATCGCCGCTCCTCGAGCGCGTCGACGTCGCGCTGGGCTCGAATACTTTCGCGCAGAGGCGCAGAGGCGCGGAGGGGGGCATCAGAGATCCTCTGCGCCTCTGTGTCCCTGCGCGAGAGTATAGCTGATCGAGGTCGGGAGTCCTCGGCGGGGGATCGCGGCGCGATGATCGCTGCGCGGGATCTCCGGGCTCTTCAGATTGGGCAATGGAGCTGCACGCGCACCTCGCGCACGCTCGGGGTGGCCGCGGCGCCATCGCTGAAGAGCGAGATCTCGAGCTCGAGGAAGCGCTCCG
>JAEZBP010001228.1 GCA_023427125.1 Pseudomonadota bacterium
AGCACGCCCGAGCGAGGACGAAGCCCCATCATGGTTGTGCCCGGTGATCGCTACCTGCAAACCCGGTTCGCTTCGGTCCGGCTCCATCCGCCAGCCGCCCTGAGCCGCGGCGCCCCTGCGATGGCCCTCGAGCACCAACGGCCAGGGAGGGAGTCATCCAATTCAACGCGGCACATCTGGAATCGGCCATCCCGCGCAGTGGTGCAACGCAGATTCATGCCCCGGGCAACTGGGATTCCCGCAACGGTTCTCCCGGTCTCGGCCGAAGATCGCTTCGCGGACGATCGCCCCATCTCTGGCCCACTTCGCGGCATAATGCCAGGGGTCGAGGCGGACCCCGGCGCGCCCGCTACCTGCCGCGTGCGCTGCCTCGCCAACATTGCCCGGTGCGTTGTCGAACCCTGAGGTAAACTCGCCGTTGATGACGAAACCGACGATCGTACGCCCCGGAAGAATCCGGGACAGTGACGAGAGCAACGCATCGCCACTCAGACCAGCCGCGGCAACGCAAGAATAGAACTCGAGGAACGCGCCTCTGGTGAGGAACCTACCAATTGCCCGGAGGGCGGGCTCAAAGTAGCGAATGCTGCCTGCGGTCAGATCGCGGTCGATCCGAACCACTCCATCGCTGTCACCGTGCGCGACAATGGCCAGTCGTGTGACCGAGCCGGCCCCGACACCTGATCGTCGGATCCTGTCGACGAGATCCCCGAGATCATCAAAGGAAACCGTGAGACTCCAGCCGGTCGATGGATCGTTTGTCCAGTTCCCGGTATTGGGCGCGTAGTGTGACCAGATCGTCGTCATCGGGGATCGGTGCGTCGACGACACGCCTCAGGTCGCTCATCAAGCGTCCGGTGGTACTCTACGCTCACGCTCATGCTTCCCTGGAACTCCTCGCGCCGCAGATCCGCTGGATACGCGCTGGGCTCCCTCGTCCGGTTGGTGCCCCTGTGCGTCATCACCATGCTCATGGTCCAGCGCGTCCTCCCGACCTGGGCATACACCGCCGAGCCCGGATCCCTGGGTGCTACGATCTCTCGCACATGGCTCGGCAAGGTGGGCTTGAATCGACCGTTCGAATCCTCCCTTGGGATCGTCTTGTGGTCAAGCACAGCGTTGGTTGCGTTCCTCGGCTGGCACGCGACACGTCGTCGGAGGCCACTCCGCGCCACGCTTCAGCTCGCGGCGTTGGCCGCGACCGTCTCCGCCCTTGGCATGCTTCCGCGGACCGATCCCGCTTCGATCGGCGGGCTCACCTCGGTTGCGCAGCTCGACCTACAGCGCGGTCTCGCCGTGCTGCAGCCCATCGCCAACGGCGCGGGGGCAGTCATTCTGCTCGTCGCCACGCTACGCTCACGCGATCATGCACAGCGCTGGCTCCTGGTCGGTTTGAGCGCATGGAGCGCCTCCCGGGTCGCGACTCTCGCCCTCGAGGTGACATACGCCAACGGCGCTCAACGCACCGATCTTGCCCTTTTCACAACGACGTTCGGTCTCGCCCTCATCGTCCTCGACAGTCTCGCGGTGCTCGCCGTGGCCGCGTCGTGGATGCGAGCGCTCCACACGGCGGTATCACGGCGACAGGGCGGCCGTGTCGTCACGATGGCGGTGAAGCTGAGCCCGATCGCGGCAGCGCTCTTCCTCGCCGGTTCTCCGATCGCGGCAGCGCACGGTCACATTCACCGACTCGGAGCGGCCCGGTTGACAGCCTTCGCCCTCGAGCACGACTTCGCGCTTCCGGAGCTCCGGGGCCCCGCACCCTCGATCTCGCCGAGTCAGGTGTCCCGCACGATCGCGGTCCATGCGGACGGTTCCATCGTCTTCTTCGGTCCATCCCAAGTGGAGATGGCCTCCACCCCCCACGCCATTCCGAACACTGGCGATCCGAACCACTATGCTCTCGTCGTTGATCGCCGCGTGTCGGTGGCGCAGTTCCAAGCCGCGATGCGGCGCATTGGACCCCGATGGACGACCCTCGCGGCCGTGAGGCGCCACGCGTGGCCGCGCCTGGCAGACGCTCGGCTCGCAGGCGCCGAGGACCATCGCCTCGTGCTGCTCGAGATCCCGATCTTTCGCACCGGCGATCGCCTCGCGGAGCGAGGGTCCGGCTGCGTCGACGTCGGAGAGCTCTCTCCCGCCGACAGCGTGGCCGAGACCGTAGGCGCTCACCACTGCCTGACGGGCGCGGCACGTTTCGACAACGCCGCCCGCGCACACCCACTGCCGATGCCGGAGATCGCGGCGGTCCGCCCGCGGTTTACGCCGTTCATGCCGACGCCCACGCTTGCCCTGCTGGCCCTCGGCCTGCTCGCCTTGACGCTCTCCGTGAGCTCATCACGAGCCCGACGCCGCTGCCTCTCCTCGGCGGTTCGGCGCCACGCAGCCATGATCAGGGGCGAGAGCGTAGCGCTCGTCGTGGGTCTCGCCGTAACGCTGGCGATCCTCCGCCTGAGTGTCCTCGCCTCGTGATCGCAGGGTCATGGCCCCCGCGAACGAACGTCAGCCCTTGAGCTTCTGGCGCATGAGCTCGCCGAGCTCGCGGCTGCGGGCGGTGGCGGTCTCGACGGCGTTGATGAGCGTGGTGCGCAGGCCGCCGGCCTCGAGCGTGTGCAGCCCCGCGATCGCCGTGCCGCCGGGGCTCGTGACCATGTCCTTGAGCCGGCCGGGGTGCTCGCCGGTCTCGATCAGCAGCTTGGCCGAGCCGAGCCCGCGCCCGAGCTCGCGGGGCAGGCTCAGCAGCCCCAGCAGAGCACCTCTCCCGCCTGCGTGAGCGCGCAGGTGCCGTGACCGGTGCTCGCCACGTCGGCGAGCGGCGGCAGATCCGAGGCCACCCGCGCGACGAGCGAGTGTGGCAGGCGATCCTCGAACGCGCGCGCTCGGCTCATCACCGCCGCCTCACCGCACCGACGGCGCCGCGAACCCACCGTCACGCGTTCATGCGGCGACGGAACACTTCGAAGAAGACGCTGGGTAGCGCCGCGACGAGCCCACTGTACATGCCCATCGTCCAGAGATAGATCGCGGGGCCGAAGCTCACGAAGGTCGACGGGGAGCCGAGGCTGCCTGCGGAGGGAGGCATGGCCGAGAGAGTGATGAAGCTGCTGATCGCGAGGAGCGCCGTGATGACCCCGCAGCAGACCACCGCGACCATGGCGATGGTATTAGGTGGCATCCACACGGCCAGCGCCCAGGTGACGACGACCATGGGGTTGGCGTACCAGCCGAACTGCCCCCCGAAGGGGCCGATGGCACCGATGAACGCCACCAGGACGGCCGAGAGGCTCGTCAGCTCGCCGGTGCCGTCGCCCCTGACGGTGACCACGTCGAACCAGAGCGACGCCAGGGAGACGGCGAGGCCACCCGTCACCGCGAGGAACGCCACCGCTCGCGCGCGATCCCTGAAGCGCGTGATCGGATCGCCTCCTCCATGTTCCATCGAAGAGCGGACACCCTGCATCGGGCTCGACTGTACAGCCTTCGACGCTCGGCGTCTTCCGGCGCTCGGGGAACGCCGAGCGGAGCGGTTTCGGCGGACTGGACACCGGGGTGGGAAGCGCCCGCGGGTCGGTGCCGCGTAGCTCGGCCCGCGCGCTCGTGAAGCGCGCGCCCAGACGGCTCAGCCCTTGAGCTTCTGGCGCATGACCTCGCCGAGCTCACGGCTGCGGGCGGTGGCGGTCTCGACGGCGTTGATGAGCGTGGTGCGCAGGCCGCCGGCCGCGAGCGTGTGCAGCCCCGCGATCGCCGTCCCGCCGGGG
>JAEZBP010001229.1 GCA_023427125.1 Pseudomonadota bacterium
ACGGTGCCCGGTCCGGGCGTCGAGCCGCCGACCAGCGCGGCCACGCCCTCGACGCGCACCGGCGCGGCGCGCGACGGAGCCTGCGCCTCGACCGGGCGCGCCAGCGCGAGCAGAGCGAGCAGTGCGAGCGCGCCGATCGCGAGGCTCACGGAGCGAAGATCACTCGATCGCATGGGTCGCTCCCCTAAGCGACGGCATCCGGCGAACGGCAGCAGGTGTCGGCCTCCCGTCACTTCGCTGCGCTCCTCGATCACGGGACGTCGTGCTCGTCCTGATCCCGCTCCTCGTCGAGCTGCTCGTCGGTGGCGCGGGCGGTCTCCTCCTCGCCGGCCGGCTTGGCCCGCGCGCGAGGCACGTGCTTGCGATCGCGCAGGAACTCGAGGAACGCGACCGCCGCGTCCAGCTCGCGCGCCGGAAGGAGCTCGACCAGCTCGGCGAGCCGCGTCCGGTTCTCCTCCGCGACCGCCGCGCGCGAGCGGCGCCCTGCCCGCCGCTCCTCCTCGCGGTCCACCTGTGGGCGCACCTCCTCGGCGGTCGGCACGCGCCACTCGCCGCGCTCCGCGGCCGCGATGCCGTGCGCGTTGAGCCACGCCTCCATGCACGAGCGCAGCCGCTCCGAGCGGAACGCGAACCAGCGCTCGCGATCGACCGGGTACGCCATCAGGACGTCCTTGAAGCGGCGGAACGCGCCCTTGCCGTCGATCGAGCGCACGAGCTTGTCTTTCACCTCCGACTCGTCGACGGTCGCGATGAAGCGCTCCATCCAGCGGTACTGCTCGCGGCTCGAGACCGGGTCGACCCGCAGGTACTCGGTGTCCTTCATCACCCGCTGGTGCATCCCCGGATCGGCGATGCCGTCCACGATCCGGATCACCTCGCCCGTCGCGAGGTGGAGGTAGCTGTGCACCTCGGGGGCGTTGTTCTCGAACGCATCCTCGAGCGCCTCCCAGGCGATCGGGACCTCGCGGAGCGGCTTGCTCGGCTTGGCGGCGTCGTTCGTCTTCTGTCCGTCGCGGCTGCTCATGTCAGTGTCAGTCCATGTGTGGCTATGCGAGCTCGCTGCGTGTGCGGGCGACCGCGCGAGCCCAACGGTTCAGATAGGCTCGGCGCTCCTCCTCGCCCATGGCGGGGGAGAACGTCTTGGCCACGCGGTGTGCTTCCACCACCGCCGAGAGATCCTCGAAGACGCCGACCGCGAGCCCGGCGAGGTACGCCGCGCCGAGCGCGGTCGTCTCGATCGACCGAGGCCGATCCACGTGCACGTCGAGCACGTCGGCTTGGAACTGCATGAGGAGCTCGTTCTCCGAGGCGCCGCCGTCGACGCGCAGGCGCCGCAGCTCGCGCCCCGAGTCCTTCTCCATCGCCCGCACGAGATCGACGATCTGGAACGCGATGCCGTCGAGCGTCGCGCGCGCGATGTGAGCGGCGGTGGTGTCGCGGGTCAGCCCGCCGATCAAGCCGCGCGCGTCGGGATCCCAGTGCGGCGCGCCGAGCCCGGCGAGCGCGGGCACCACGACCACGTCGCCGGCCGAGTCGACCTTGCGCGCGAGCGCCTCGACGTCGCTCGAGCGCTCGATCAGGCCGAGCCCGTCGCGCAGCCACTGCACGGCGGCGCCGGCGATGAACGCGCTGCCCTCGAGCGCGTAGACCATCGGGCCCTCGCCCAAGCGCCACGCGACCGTGGTGATGCAGCCGCTCGGGCTCGGCACCGGCCGCTCGCCGGTGTTCATCAAGAGGAACGCGCCGGTGCCGTAGGTGCACTTGGCGTCGCCGATCTCGAAGCAGGTCTGGCCGAAGAGCGCCGCCTGCTGATCGCCCGCGATGCCGGCCACCGGGATGCCGTCCGGCAGTCCGGGCACCCCCTTGGTGCGCGCGACGATGCCCGAGCTCGAGCAGACCCTCGGCAAGAGGGCCTCGGGCACGCGCAGGATCGCGCAGAGCTCGGGGTCCCACGCGCCCTTGCCGATGTCGAAGAGCAGCGTGCGCGAGGCGTTGGTCACGTCGGTCACGTGAGCCTCGCCGCCGCTGAGCTGCCGCACGAGGAAGGTGTCGATGGTGCCGAACGCCAGGCTCCCCTTCTCCGCCTGCGGGCGCGCCTCGGCGTGGTCGAGGATCCACTCGATCTTCGTGCCGCTGAAGTAAGGGTCGAGGACGAGGCCGGTGCGCGCGCGGAAGAGCGGCTCTCGGCCCTCGGCCTTGAGCGACTGGCAGCGCGCGGCCGTGCGGCGATCCTGCCAGACGATCGCGCGGTGGATCGGCGAGCCGGACGCGCGATCCCAGACCAGAGACGTCTCGCGCTGGTTGGTGATGCCGATCGCGGCCACCTCGTCGGCGGACACGCCGGCCTGCCGCAGCGCGGAGTCGACGCAGAAGAGCACGCTCTCCCAGATCTCGACCGGGTCGTGCTCGACCCAGCCGGGCTTGGGGAAGTGCTGCGGAAACTCGCGATTGGCCTTGCCGAGCAGCGAGCCGTCGGGGCCGAGCACGACGGCCGTGCTGCCGGTCGTGCCTTGATCGATCGCCAAGAGGTGCCGCGCCATGGGGTGCCTACCCTAGTCCCTCGCGTCCTGGGGTGTAAAGCCGCAGCGGGCGATCTCGAGGTCCGCGTTCAAACCCGCTTATCGAAGGCGACGCCATCCGCCGTCTGCTTGGCGACGGGTATGATCTTCGAATAG
>JAEZBP010001231.1 GCA_023427125.1 Pseudomonadota bacterium
CGCGCGTCGCGCATCGTCCGCTGGAGCCGCGGCACGCCCTCGACGTTGTGCGCGAAGACGTCCGGCCGACCTTCCTTGACCACCGTCTCGACGTCGCGGCGCACGCCGGCGAAGTCGCCGACCAGCGTCTCCACGAGCAGCTCGGGGCTGTGGTGCTTGATGCGCTGGACGGTCTGCGCGACGTGATCGGCGCCGCCGTCGAGCAGATCGTCGCGGTCGACCATCGTGAGCACGACGTACGCGAGATCGAGCTTGGCCAGCGCACGGCCGACGTTCTCCGGCTCGCGCGGATCGGTGAGGCCGCCCGGATCGCCGGTGTTCACCGAGCAGAAGCGGCAGCCGCGGGTGCAGGTCTCGCCGAGGATCATCAGCGTGGCGGTGCCCTCGCCCCAGCACTCGCCGATGTTCGGGCAGCGCGCCTCCTCACACACCGTGTGGAGGTCGAGCTCTCGGAAGGTCTCCTTCAGTCGCTGGTAGCGCTCCCCGCCGGGGAGGCGGACCTTCAGCCACTCGGGCTTGCGCTGCTTGACGACCTCGGACATCGGCGATCCTCGCTCCGCGACCTAGCACGATGCGGCGCGGGCGGGGAGCCTTATGTGCGGATCCGCCATGGCTCGTGGCATCGGCCGCGAATGCGCGGCGGGCGGCGCGGCTGAGGTATATCTGCGCCGTGGCCGACAAGAAGCGCTCTCGAGCCCTGCCCATCGTGCTGCTCATCGTCCTCGCGATCCCGCTCGCGGCGTGGCTCCTGCGCGGGACGATCGCGACCTCGATGGCGCGCAGCGAGCTCGCCTCGCGCGGGCTCACCTGCGACGATCGCTTCTCGGTCGACGTCGCCGCGCTCTTCGGCGAAGCGACGATCGGCCCGACGCGCTGCACCCGCGAGGGCGGCCTGGTCGAGGCGGTCGAGCTCACCGGCAACGCGACGATCACGCTCGATGGCCTCGCCCCCTCCGCGATCCACGCCGAGAGCGTGCGGGTGGTCCTCCGCGATCAGGACATCCGCGGCGGGTCGGGCTGGGCGAGGCAGCTCTCGCAGATCAACCTCGAGCAGCGCGTGGCCGGCCTCATCAAGGGCCTCGCCGAGCTCAGCGGGATGAGCCTGCCGAGGACCGAGATCGCGCGCGCCCAGGTCTTCCGCGGCGGCGACGAGCTCGCGGCGGTCGACGGGCTGATCCTCACGCCGAGCGGCTCGACCGACCTCGCGATCCAGCGCGTCGCGTTCAGCGCGGTCGGCGGCGCGGCGACGCTCACGCTGAGCGGCGTGACCGGCACCGCGGCCCCGAGCACCGTCCACCTCGAGGGCGAGGCCACCGCGCGCGCGACGGCGCTGCTCGGCGTCTTCTCGACCGGCGGCGAGTTCGCGCTCGACGCCTCGGCCCTCGACACGGCGAGCCCCACGCTCCGCCTGCGAGCGAGCTTCTGATGGCGCGCCGCGAAGTGAGCCTCCTGTGTGGCCTCGCGATCTTCTTCGCGGTCGGCTGCGGCGTCGGCACCTATCGTGCGGCGCAGGTCACCGGCGAGATGCAGATGCGCCTCGTGGCCTCGGAGGGCGGCGAGCCCTTCACCCGCTGGGCTTCGGAGGAGTCGATGGGCCTCGAGGCGACCGTCTTCCTCGACGCCTCGCACGTGCGCGAGGCGCACCTCGAGAACCTCCCCGACGGCGACCGCCACATCGTCCTCTACCTGACCTCGGACGGCGCCGACCGGCTCGCCGAAGCGACCCGCGAGAACGAGGGACGCCGGCTCGCGATCGTGGTCGACGGCCGGATCGTGACCGCGCCGACGATCCGCGAGCCGATCACCACCGGCGAGGCGCACATCATCGTCGACGACATCGACGAGGTCTTCGAGGCCCTCACCCGCGCGAGGGAGTGAGAGACGCGCGACTCGCCGGGACCGGTGATCGGGCGACGGCCTTGAGAGCGAGCGCGGCCGGGCCTTGGTAGGCTGGTGTCGTGACGCGTGACGAGTTTCGCGAGGCGCTGCTCTCGGTGATGGAGCGCAAGGTCCACTGGGCGTGGCCGAGCTTCACCTCGGGGCAGGTGGCCCGCTCGAAGCTTCACGTCCACCTCGAGCAGGAGTACGCGGTCTACGTCCGCGACTTCCCGGTGCTGCTCGGGCGCGCGTACGTGCAGTGCCCGATCGCGGCGGTGCGGCGGGAGCTCGCCGAGAACCTCTACGAGGAGGAGACCGGCGGGATCGTCGCCGGCCGGCCTCACCCCGAGCTCTTCCTCGAGTACCCGCGCGGCCTCGGGATGGACCTGAGCCGCTTCGAGCGGGTCGAGCTCCTGCCCGCCTCCGCGCGCTATCGCGCGTTCCTCGACGAGGCGTGCGCCGATCGCGGCTGGGCCGTGGCCGCCGCCGTCACCACGATCTTCCTCGAGGGCACGCCCTACGATCGCGCCGTCGTCGATCCGAGCGCCGAGAAGCGGCCCGAGCCGCCCCTGAGCGAGCATCCGCTCGTCGCCCACTACGGCCTCCCGATCGAGTGCCTCGCGCTCACCAAGGCCCACCGTGGCGTCGAGCACGAGCACCGCGCCTCGGCCTGGCGCGTCATGCTCGATCACCTCCCGAGCGAGGATCACCCGCCGGTGATCGAGTCGATGCAGCAGGCCCTCGAGCTCTGGCTCGCCTACCGCGACGACGTCGCGGTGGCCTGCGGCCTCACGCCGCCGAGCTGAGCGTCGCGGTGGCCGCCGCCCCGTCGCGCTCGGCGGCGAGGGCCACGCCGATCGCGAGGCCGCTGAGGGTCATCCTGCATCGCCCGCGATCCGCGAGCCCGCGCGCCTCGAGG
>JAEZBP010001234.1 GCA_023427125.1 Pseudomonadota bacterium
CGGCCACGCTCTCGGCGAGGCGGTGGCGCTCGGGGGCCCGCTCGCCCCTCCGGCGGACCGGCACGCCGCTCGGGGCGCGCCGCGGGACCCGGATCTCGAAGCTCGCGCCGCGGCTCCTCTGCGGATCGATCTGGAGCGTGCCTCCGAGGAGCGCCACGAAGTCGCGCGAGGTGCCGAGATCGAACGCGACGCCTCCGGCGAACACGCGGACGCTGCGATCGATCGGCCGCGAGGGATCGAACATGCGATCGATCGCGTCGGGCGAGACGCGCGGGCCGCTGTCCTCGATGCGGACGACGATCTCGCCTCCGCGCGCGTCGGCCTCGAGCACGCAGCGCACCCGGCCTCCGTGCGGCGCGTGGCGGAACGCGTTGAAGAGGAGGTTGAGGACGGCGACGTCGGCCTTCTCGACGTCGGTGTCGGCCACGAGCGACTCCGGGCCGACCAGCGCGTACTCGACGTGGCGCTCGGCGGCGAGGGCGTCGAACGCCTGCCCGAGCACGCGGAGGCGGTGCCCGAGATCGACCTCCGCGTATCGGACGGTGAGCGCCTCGCGCTCGCGGTCCTTCTTGGGATGCTCGGAGGAGGCGAGCCGCTCGGTCGTGCACGCGAGCCGCCGCGCGATGGCGTTGAGGTCCCGCAGCCGCCGCCGGTGCGGCGCGCGGCGCGAGCGCGCGTCCGCGATGAGCTGAGCGACTGCGGGGCGCAGATCCTCGGTGACCTCCTCGAGCAGCGCGAGCTCCTCCGCGCCCAGGCTCTCGAGCCGCACCTCCGCGCGCTCGAGGCTCAGGTACGGCACGTAGCAGTCGACGCGCGCGTCGCGGCGCCACCGGTTCACGAGCTCCCGCACGAGCGTGCGCGTCGTCGCAGCGGGGCCTCCGCCCGCGTCGTCCGAGACCTGCGTCATGCCGTCGCCGCGTCCGCGAGGGCGCGCTCCATGGTCGAGAGGAGCTGCTCCACCTCGAAGGGCTTCGGCAGCCAGTAGCGGGCGCCGGACGAGCGGGAGAGCCGCGCCGCGTCGTCACGTCCGCTGATCAGCACGACCGGCCGCCGGATGCCGGCGGCGACGAGCGCGCGGTTGACCTGCGTGCCGTTCATCCCCGGCATCCGCTGGTCGAGCAGCACGATGTCGGGAGGCTCGAGGAGCGCGCATGCGAGCGCCTGCGCGCCGTTCGACGCGGCCACGACGCGGTAGCCCTCGCCCTCGAGGAGCCGCCTCATCGCGTCCACGTACTCCGGGTCGTCATCCGCGAGCAGCACGGTTCGCCCGCGACGTCGGTGTTCGATGCCCATCCGCCGGCGCTCTGCACGAAGAACGCCACGGTGCGCCGGGCGCTCGCGCCTCCCGCCCCACGCGCAATCTTTGCCGGTCGGCCGCGGCGGCGCGCCGAGCATCGGCACGAATCGACGCCGCGCGCCCGCTCGCGCGCCTGGATGGGCGTTCGCCGTCCCGATGAGCGCCGTCTCCGTACGGTGACTGCCGGATTTCCCCCACAGGGCTCACACGGCTCGCTCGTATGATCCGTGGGTGGGGGGCGACCTGGCAGATGACGGATCGTTCCACACGACGAAGCAGCGGCGCTCCAGCGCGCGATGACCTCCGCGTCCTCGTGGTGTCCGAGGGTGCGCTCGCCACCGAGCTGCCGATCGCCCTCGAGGCCGAGGTGATGAGCGCCCGCGCGGCGAGCCCCGGCGATGCCGTCGCGCGCGCTACGGAGTGGCGGCCCGACGTCCTCGCGATCGACGCCGCGCTGCCGGAGGCCACCCTCATCGCGATCGCGAGCGAGCTCGATCCCTCGTGCGCCCGCGTGCTCGTGGCGCTCGAGCCCGAAGGAGAGCTCGTCTCGCTGGCCGATCGCGCGGGCCTCGACGGCATCGTCTCACCCCCGATCGATCGGGCCGCGCTGATCGCGATCGTCGACTCGCCGCCCGCCCAGGGCGCCGAGCGCGTCGAGCTCCCCGCGCGCATCATCGGCGCGACGCCCGCGATGTGCGAGCTCTGGCGCACCGTCCTGATGGCCGCGCGCACCCAGAGCTCGGTGATCATCACCGGCGAGACCGGGACCGGGAAGGAGGTCGTCGCGCGCGCGCTCCATCGCCACTCGACGCGCCGCGCGGGCCCCTTCGTCGCCGTGAACTGCGCCGCGCTGCCGGACACGCTGCTCGAGTCGGAGCTCTTCGGGCACGAGCGCGGCGCGTTCACCGGGGCGCACGCGCGGCGCGAGGGGCGCTTCGAGCGGGCCGACGGAGGCACCCTCTTCCTCGACGAGATCGGCGATCTCCCGCTCGCGCTCCAGGTGAAGCTGCTGCGCGTGCTCCAGGAGCGCACCTTCGAGAGGGTGGGCGGCACCGAGCCGGTGGCGGTCGACGTGCGCGTCATCGCCGCGACGCATCGGGATCTCCACGAGGCGATGCACCGCGGTCAGTTCCGGGCGGATCTCTTCTTCCGCCTCGCCGTGCTCGCGCTGCGCGTGCCGGCGCTGCGCGAGCGCAGGGCCGACGTGATCCGGCTCTGGGAGTGGCTTCTCTCGGAGAGCCGCGCGCGCGAGGGCCGGCGCCCGCTGTCGACGAGCGACGCGGTGCTCCGCATCCTGCTCGCGCACGACTGGCCGGGGAACGTCCGCGAGCTGCAGAACGCGGCGCAGCACGCGTCGACGATGGCGACGGGCGAGAGCGTGCTCGTCGAGCACCTGCCCGATCAGCTCGCGCGGCGGCAGGCGGATGTCAGCCTCGGGCTCGCGGGCCTCTCGATGGACGAGGTGGAGCGCGCCGCGATCCTCGAGACGTACGAGGCGACGGGCAACATGAAGGAGGCGGCGCAGCTCCTCGGGGTGTCGATCCGAAAGGTCCAGTACCGGCTGAAGCGCTACCGCGAGGAGGGCTGGCTCGCGTCGCCGTCGCGACGACGCGCTCCTCCGGCCGAGGAGGCCGCGCGTCGCGCGCGGGTGCTCTTGGCGGAGGACGACGACGACGTGCGCTTCGCGCTCTCCGACCTGCTGCAAGCGCGCGGCTACGAGGTCATCGCCGTCCCGGACGGGCGCGCGGTGCTCGAGCACATCGGCGCCGCGATCTTGCTCGAGCGCCGCGACGAGCCGCCCGACTGCATCATCTCCGACGTGCGCATGCCCGGCGTGACCGGCCTGACGCTGCTCGAGAGCATGCGGAGCCGCGGATGGACGATCCCGATCGTGCTGATGAGCGCGTTCGGCGACGACGCGCTCCGCGCGAAGGCGGCGGCGCTCGGCGCCACCGCGTTCCTCGACAAGCCGATCGACCTCGAGCGCCTCTCGCGCGTGGTCGAGGAGGCCATCGCGGTCAGCCAGGCCGAGTGATCAGTCAGAACGCGAGGCGAGCGCGCCGCGGACCGAGCGCTGCAGATCCTCGAGCTCGAGCGGCTTGCCGAGCACCGCGTAGGCGCCGAGCGCGCGGGCGAGCTCCTTGATCTCCTTCGTCACGTAGCCGGTCACGATCACGACCGAGAGGTCCCACCCGAGCTCCCGCAGGTACGCGAGCAGCGTGAGCCCGTCCAGCTGCGGCATGCAGACGTCGACGACGATCGCGTCGATGCGCGGCCGCGGCAGGTCGAGGAACATGCAGTCGTGCACGTAGGACTGGACGTCGGTCCCGTCGCTCACGTCGACCACCGAGTGTCCGTCGGCGCGAAGGCCCGCGACCATCGCCGCGCGCAGATCGGGATCGTCCTCGGCCACCATGATCCGCGAGTGTCCCACCATCGCTCATCTCCTTCTCCTCCCTCGGGGGCTCGGGCTGCAGGCCTCGTGCCGCGGCGGCGCGCGCCCCGAGCCGACCGCGCGCACGCGCAGGACTTGCCGGTGGAGGCAGCACCACCGCGGCGCCAGGCGCAGAGGACGCTCGCGTCTCGCGATCCGGGCTACGCTCGAGGCGTGCTCCGACGGCTGGCTCCCCTCGCGCTCTGCGCCGCGCTGATCACGCCGGGCGACGCGCG
>JAEZBP010000009.1 GCA_023427125.1 Pseudomonadota bacterium
CGGGCCTCGTGGTGCTTCAAATCAGGATCCCGAGGCAGCAGCCGAGGGAGCAGTACTCGTCGGCCTCGCAGTCCTCGGGCACGTCGCAGGGCGTGTGCTCCTCGCAGCTCGGCGGGGGCGTGCCTCCATCCGGCGCCTCGAAGCAGTCGGCAGGAAGATCGTCGGCCGTGCGGCCCGGGCAGAGCTCGCAGCGGCCGCAGGTGTTGCTGCAGTCGTCGTGGGGGGTGCACGGCGTGCAGGCGCTCGGATCGTCGATGTCCTCCACCGAGCAGGTGCTGGTCGCGAGGACGTCGACCGTCGTGCCGTCCTCGAGGTGCACGGTGCAGCAGCCGAAGCAGTCGCAGCCGTTGGGCACCGCGGGGCGGCAGCGCTCGAGGCAGAGCTCGCTCACCTCGCACTCCTCGGGCGGCAGCTCGCCGTAGAGGCAGCCGGTGCGGTACTGGCAGCCGTCGTTGCCGTGCCCCGAGTCCCCGTCGAAGAAGCAGTCCTGGAACGCGCCGTCGCGGTTGTCGCCCGGGATGCCGGTGCCGAACGTCGCCTCGTCGTCGTCGGTCGGCCCGGTGCACTCGGGATCGTCGGCGTCGATGAGACCGTCTCCGTCGTCGTCGATGCCGTTGCTGCACGCGCAGGGGCCGTCGCAGTGGTCGCCGGTCGGCACGAGGGATCCGTCGAGGCGCGGTGTCGTGCTCGCGTCGCCCGGCGCCGTCGTGCTTCCGTCGCGCTCGATCGGGACCACGCGTCCATCGGGCAGCACGGTGGTGCCCCCGTCCATCCCCTCCACGTCCCCGTCGACCGGCTCGAGGGGAGGCGCCCCGCACGCCAGCGCCGCGAGCGCCGAGACCATCGCGATCACATGGGTCGCCCCGCTGCGCGGCATCCCGACACCCGCGAACGGCAGCAGGTGTCGGCCTACCGTCACTCCGCTGCGCTTCGTGATCTTCTTCATGCGGTGCAGGGTCCCCCAGCGCGCGCCACCGCACAACTCGGGTGAAACCCTGACCCGTAGCCGATGACCTCGCGCCTCGAGACGCCCGAATGGCTGCGCGCTATCCTCCATGCATGCTGTTCACGAGGACCAAGACCGAGATGCCGCGTCCCGAGGAGGCGCTCACCGGACGCGCCGCGAAGATGCCGGTGCCCGCGCGACACGCGGTGCTCGACACGCCGCTCGAGGGGCCCTTCCCCTCGGGGATCGAGCTCGCGATGTTCGGCCTCGGCTGCTTCTGGGGCGCGGAGCGCAAGCTCTGGCAGGCGCCCGGCGTGTACAGCACGGCGGCGGGCTATGCGGGAGGCTTCACGCCAAACCCGACCTACGAAGAGGTCTGCACCGGCAAGACCGGGCACAACGAGGTCGTGCGGGTGGCCTTCGATCCCTCGAAGACGAGCTACGAGGCGCTCCTCAAGGTGTTCTGGGAGAGCCACGATCCGACGCTGGGCATGCGGCAGGGCAACGACGTGGGGACCCAGTACCGCTCGGGCATCTACGTCTTCGACGACGCGCAGCGGCGGGCGGCCGAGGCGTCGAGGGCCGCCTTCGAGGCGCGCCTGCGCGAGGCCGGCTACGGCGCGGTCACGACCGAGATCGTCGACGCGCCGGAGTTCTACTTCGCCGAGGACTACCACCAGCAGTACCTGCACAAGAACCCGCGCGGCTACTGCGGCCTCGGCGGCACCGGCGTCACCTGCCCGATCGGCCTCGAGGCCTGACCGTCGCGATCTCTCAGGCCTCGACGGTCGCTCGGATGCCCGCGCGCGCGAGCCGCTCGACGACCGAGGACATCGCGGCGGAGGAAGGCGGCTCGACGTCGGCGCAGCGCGCGGGGAGGCCGAGCTGCTCGTACTTGCCGAGGTAGGTGCGCTGGTAGGGCAGCAGGTGGAGCGAGGTCCTCGCGTGGCCGTGGAGGAACGCTGCGAGGGCGTCGAGGTTCTCCGCGTCGTCGTTGACCCCGGGGACGAGCGGCATCCGCAGCTCCACGTTCGCGCCGTGCGCGAAGAGCAGCCGCGCGCTCTCGTGGATCCGCTCGGGGCCCGCTCCCGTGAGCGCGCGGTGGCGGGCCGGATCCATGTGCTTGAGGTCGAGCTGGAAGAGATCGACCACGTCGAGCACCGCGAGCAGAGCGCTCGGCGGGACCGCCCCCGAGGTCTGGACGCACGTGTGCAGCCGCTCGCCTCGGGCGAGCCCGAGCAGCGCCTGGACGAAGGCCGGGTGGAGCAGCGGCTCTCCGCCCGAGACCGTCACGCCTCCACCGCTGATCTCGAAGTAGTCGCGATCCTCGAGCACCTCGGCGAGCGCCGCCTCGGGCGAGAGCCAGCGGCCCGACGCCCCCCGGAACGACTCGGGGTTGTGGCACCACGCGCAGCGCAGCGGGCAGCCGGCGAGGAAGATCGTCGTGCGGATCCCCGGACCGTCGTGCACGCAGAAGCGCTGGACGTCGAAGACCCGCGCGCGGAGCGCCGTCACGGCGCGAGCTCCGTGCGCGCGATGATGTCGTCCTGGATCGCCCGTCCGAGGCGCGTGAAGTACGCGGAGTACCCCGAGACACGCACGATCAGATCGGAGTGCTCCTCGGGGCGCGCCTGCGCCGCTCGGAGCGTCGCCGGATCGACCACGTTGAACTGCACGTGGAACCCGCCCTTGCGGAAGTAGGTGCGCACGAGGTCGACCACGGCCTGCGCGCCCTTGCCCGAGCTCACGAGGCCGACCGGCAGCCGCATGTTCACCGAGTTGCCGTAGCCGATCTTGGTCTGGTCGATGCGCGCGACCGAGTTGAGCGCCGCGGTCGGTCCCTTGCGCTCCGCGCCGTTGCTCGGCGACATGCTGTTGGAGATCGGCGCTCCCGCGCGCCGCCCGTCGGGCGTGGCCGGCTCGAGGGCGCCCTCGTAGACGTTGAGCCCGTACGAGATGAGGCTCGCCTTGAAGTGCCCGCCCGTGACGGTCGGCCGCGCCCGCACCATCGCGCAGAAGCGATCGACCACGAGCCGCGCCAGCTCGTCGACGGCGCGGTCGTCGTTGCCGAAGCGGGGGCCGGCGAGGAGCCGCCGGCGCAGCGCGTCCCGGCCCTCGAAGTTCCTTCGGAGCGCCTCGAGCAGCTCCTCCATCGAGACGGAGCGCTCCTCGAACACGAGCTGCCGCATCGTCGCGAGCGAGTCGACGACCGTGCCGAGGCCCCCTCCGCCCACCGCACCGAACGAGTAGCGCGCGCCGCCGCGGGTCATGTCTCGGGCGTTCTCGATGCACCCATCGATCGTCGAGGAGATGAGCGGGTTGTGGAAGCGCTCCGCCCAGATCGCGTCGCGCAGGTTCGTGGCCTCGGTCACGTGCTCGACCATCCCCTCGAGCTGCCGGAAGAACGCGGCGAGGAGCTCGTCGAACGACGCGAAGTCGCGCGGGTCTCCGGTGTCGGGCCCGTCCTGGTTCCCGAAGAACGTGGTGCGACCGCGGTGGAGCACGAGGTCGAGCGCGGTCGGGAAGTACACCTTGGTGCCGCCCGTGGCGCCGAAGGTGTCGCCGCTCCCGCTCGGCTCGACGCAGCCGACCAGGCAGTACTCGCGCGCCTCCTCGAGCGAGTAGCCGTCGCTCACGAGCGCGGCGATCGCCGTCTCGTCGTTCAGGAACGCGGCGGCGCCGGTCTTGCGGTGCATCTCCACGACCCGCCGCACGAAGTCGGGCGGGCTCTGGCTCGACACCCGGAACGAGGCGGTCGTCGCGAGGTTGGTGTTCTCGATCGCCTCGACGAGCAGCCACGAGAGCTCGTTGGTGGCGTCGGCGCCGTCCTTGCCCACGCCGCCGACCGTCACGTTCTCGACGTCGGAGCCGAGGTGGTTGAGCTCGACCCCGCCGAGGTTCGGCCAGATGACGACGTTGTCGTTCAGCTTCACGAGGAGCTCCTCGAGGAGGCGCAGCGCGTGCTCGCGGGTGAGCTCGCCGCGCGCGACGTCGGCCGCGTAGAACGGGTAGAGCAGCTGATCGACGCGCCCGGGCGTGATGCCGCTCCCCGCTCCGTAGCTGATGATCGCCGCGTTCTGGGTGAACCAGAGCGCCTGCACCGCCTCGGAGAAGCTCCGCGGGGGGAGCCACGGCACGCGATCGCACGCGCCGGCGATGCCGCGCAGCTCGGCCCGCCGCTCGGGATCGCGCTCGGTCTCCGCCTGGGCCCGCGCGAGCGCCGCGAAGCGCCCCGCGAAGTCGCGCATCGCCTCGCACGTGAGCACGACGCTCTCGAGGAACGCGCCCTCGTCCGCGGTGTGCTCTCGCGCGAGCCGCGCGCGCGCGGCGTCACGGATCCCCGAGAAGCCCATCGCGAGGACGTTCTTGTGTCCGGGGACGATGTGGGCCTGCGTGTCGGTGCACCGGCCGCGGCCCTTGAGGTTGTCCTTGGAGCCGGCCTGCACCGCGCGCAGCATCCGTGGCAACCGCAAGAGACCGCTCCTCGCGCTCGCGCCCCGCGGCGCGACGAGCCGGAGCAGCGCCTCGGCGCCGAAGCCGCGGACCTTCCGCACGAGCGCGCGCGGCGAGAGATCGATGCGGCTCGAGAGCCCGTGCGCGTCGAACGCTGCGATCTTGGCGTCACGCACGGTCTTGCCGTCCCAGGCGGGGAGGATCTCGCCGAGCAGCTCGCGCCGATCCTCGGGCGTGATCCGGTACCCGAACGCCTCGAGGTCCTCGAGCAGGTAGCGCAGGACGAAGTTGAGGTCGCCGCGCTCGGGGGCGATCGGCGGCGCGATCGGCCGCGACGAGCGGTTCCCCACCAAGAGCTCGTCTGGCTCGATGCGCACCGTCATCATCGCGAAGACGCGCTCGAGCACCTTCGCCGCGCGCAGCGAGGGGTGGAGGCCCTCCGTCTCGCGATGGACCTCGGTCGCGTAGCGCGCGCGCTCGATGCAGAGCCAGTGCTCCGCCGCGAGCAGGCGCGCCTTCATCGCCGCGTTCTTCGGGTGGAGCCCGGTGCCGACGGGTGGGTGAGCCGCGACGGAGCAGGTGTGGGTCGCGCGCGCGAGGATCGGCTCGAGGCTCATGTCGAGCTCCGTGCTTCGATGTCGGCGAGGAGCAGCGCGACCACACGCCGGACGTGGCGCTTTCGGGCTGCGAGCGCGGCCGGCGAGAACGGGTCCTGGCCCGTGACCTTCTGGAGCACCTCGCCGTAGGTGAACCAGGTCACGACCATCCCGTAGACGGAGGTGAGCAAGTGGGTCGCCTCGAGGTCGTCGGGAGCCTCCGCGAGCGCGCGGCCGAGCCACTCGTTCCCGAGCCGGAAGAGCGGCAGCGTGCGATCGACGACGCGCTCGACGTGCCGGCCGCTCGCGACCTCGCGCTGCACGATGCGGGTGAACGACCGGTTCTCGGCGAGGAAGTCGGCGTAGGCGTCGAGCACGTCCTCGATCTGCGCCGCGAGCCCGCTCCGCTCGCCGAGCGCCCCGGCGAGGGCTCGCGAGAGGCGCGCGTAGTACCCCTCGAGCAGCGTCTCGAGCAGCTCGTCCTTCTTGCCGAAGTGGTAGTGGATGAGCGCCTTGTTGATCCCGGAGCGCTCCGCGATGTCCCGCGTCGTCGTGGCGTCGAAGCCCAGCTCTCCGAAGAGCGAGTCGGCCGCCCGGAGGATCCGGTCCTTGGTCCGTTCTGCGTCGATGACCGCCATAGGTCATCTGGTTTAGGCGCTCGCCCAATCGCGAGGTTGGCCGAGCGCAAGTACCCGCGCCCGGCGATCCCTGGGGCGCTCTCGGGACGCTCAGGAGCGCGGAGGCGCGGAGCCGGTCGGGGGCTGCACGCCGAGGCTCCGCATCTCCTTGCCGCAGCACTTGTCGGAGTGCCGCTTGGGCTCGGTGTCCGGGCACGGGCACGCCTTCACGAAGACGATCTCGGCACCACAGTCGTCGCAGACCAATCGCTCTCCGGCCGGATGGGGCATCGCGTCTCCTCCTCTCGCAAGTGTCGGCCCAACGTAAGCGCCGTCCACCCGGTGCCAACCGACGCGAACGTCGAGCTCAGGCCTTCGGGGCGCTCCGTTCGAAGCTCGAGCGCAGGTGACTCCATCCGCGGCGCGGTCTGCTACGCTCGCGCGCCGATGCGCATCCATACCGAGTCGCTGATCCGCCACCCCCAGGCCGAGGTCTACCGCGCGTACCGCGATCGCCTCCCGGAGATCGCGGAGTACATCCCCGACGTGAAGGAGATCCTCGTGCACTCGCGCGAGGAGGTGCCTGGCGGCGTGAAGCTCCACAACGAGTGGATCGCGAGCCGCGAGATCCCCTCCTACGCGCGGGCGTTCCTCAAGCCGGAGATGCTGCGCTGGGACGACTACGCGGACTGGCGCGACGACGAGCACCTCGTGCGCTGGACCCTCAAGCTGCGCGTCTTCACCGACAACGTGAGGTGCAGCGGCACCAACACGTTCCGCAAGATCGACGACGGCAAGACGGCGGTCGTCCTCGAGGGCGATCTCGACATCGATCTCAAGAGCATCCCGGGCGTACCGCGCATCCTGGCCGGCGGGCTCAAGCCTCAGGTCGAGAAGTTCATCGTGTCGCTCATCACGCCGAACCTCGAGCGCGTGAACCAGAGCCTGCAGCAGTTCCTCGACGAGAAGGGCTGAGGCCCTCAGCGGCGGCGGATCCAGCGCTCGAAGCGCCACGCTCCCTCGGCCGCGCCGCTGACCCGCTCGAAGCGGCGCTCGAGCGCGCGCTCGTCGAGGAAGCGGCCGCCGCGCGCGCGCGGATCGAGCGGGCCGCCGTACACGCTCAGCGCGAGCTCGTCGATCGCGCAGGGCGGCTCGTAGAGCGGAGCGGCGGTGCTCGGCCCGGCCTCCACGCTCACGGAGCGACAGCCCCGCTCGCTCCGTAGGAACGAGAGCGCCACGCGCGCGCTCGGCGCGGGCACGGAGGCGATCTCGATCGCGGTGCGCGCGCGCAGCGAGGGCGCGGCCGCGGACGAGGTGAAGACGATCGGGCGGAGCGGGCCCGAGAGCGCCGGGTGATCGAGCGGGACATCGCCCCCCGTCAGCACCAAGAGCCAGGGCGGCTCACCCAGACCGAGCACCTCGCGCCGCCACTCGGCGAGCTCACGCGAGAGCTCGTAGCGGAGCTCGGGCTCCGCCCGGAGGATCGCCCCGGTGATCACGATCGCCTCGACGCGCGCGCGGGCGAGCTCGAGCGCGAAGAAGTCGGTCGCGCTCTTGGGCGCGTGCTCGCCGATCTTGATCACGTGCCGCGCGTCGCCCTCCTCGTGCACGGCGACCACGTGGAGCACGCCCTCCATCGCGCCGAGCTCCTCGCCGTAGAGCGCGCGCATCCAATCGCGCGTCGCGTGCTCCATCGGCGCGTCCTCCATCGGCGCAGCCTATCGCGGGTAGGAGACGCGATACACGCGGCCGCCGGTCTCGTCGGTGAAGAGGAGGCTGCCGTCGGTCCGCACGAGGACGCCGACCGGGCGGCCCCAGGTCCTCGGCACCGTGGGATCGATCAAGAAGCCCGTGACGAAGTCCTCGTAGGCGCCGGTGGGGCGGCCCCCCTCGAAGGGCACGAAGACGATCTTGTAGCCGGTCCCGCGCGAGCGGTTCCACGAGCCGCGGAACGCGACGAAGGCGCCGCCGCGATAGCGCGCGGGGAAGGCGTCGCGATCGTAGAACGCGAGGCCGAGCGCCGCCGAGTGCGCCTGGAAGAGGACCTCCGGGGTGCGCGTGCGCGCGGTGAGCGCGGGGCGCGCGCTCTCGCCCTCGTCGGTCGTGAGCCGCGGATCGAGGAGGTCTGGCGCGAGGTACGCCCACGGCCAGCCGTAGAACGCGCCGTCCTCGACCCGCGCGAGGTAGTCGGGCACGAGATCGTCACCGAGCCCATCACGCTCGTTGACCGTCGCGTAGAGGGCGCCGGTCTCGGGCTGGAAGTCGAGCCCGACCGGGTTGCGCAGGCCGGACGCGAAGGTGCGTAGGTTCCATCGGTCGCTCCGCGGCCCTCCGGCGCTACGCGCCTCCGGGCTGTCGGCATGCCGTCGCTCCGCTCCGCTCCGATCCATCGGCCCGGGCAGTACCCGCGCCGAACGATCGGGTCAAGCGCACCGGCGGCCGCCACCCCGATTCCGCCACCTCCGCCGTTTCGTCGCGCTAACTACGCGAGATCACATGCGCGCCGATCCGGATCGGGCCGTGCACGGCCGGCGGTCCGGAGGTGATCCATGGAAGAAGCGATGGTGATGGAGGGACCGCGCGAGCGCATGCGCGCGGTCGGAAGCGAGGGGCTGAGCGACGCGGAGCTCCTGGCGGTGCTGCTCGGCACCGGCCAGCGCTGCGAGCCGGTGAGCGTCCTGGCGAGCCGGGTCTTGCACGAGCTCGGGGGCCTCGCGGCGCTCTCGCGGATCGGCCCTGGGATGCTCGAGCAGGTCATGGGCGTCGGGCCGACCAAGGCGAGCCGCATCGTGGCGGCGGTGGAGCTCGGCCGGCGCGTCGTGACGCGGCCGCTGCCGCGGGGAGCGCGGGTGGGATCGAGCCGCGACATCGACGCGGCCCTCCGCCCTCGCCTCGCGGATCGAGACGTCGAGCACTTCGTGGCGATCGCGCTCGACGCGAAGAACCGCCCGATCGGCGAGGTGGAGATCGCGCGCGGTGGCCTGAGCGCGTGCCCGGTCTCGCCCGCCGATGTGTTCCGCGCGCTCCTGCGTGAGGCGGCCGCGGGCGTGGTCTTCGTGCACAACCACCCGAGCGGTGAGCCGAGCCCGAGCGCCGACGACGTCGCGCTGACCGAGCGGCTGCGGCGGGCCGGCGAGCTGCTCCAGCATGGCGGGACCGATCCGCGACAGCGCCGCGATCCCGCCGAGCTCGTGCAAGACGCGGCTCGCGAGCACGCTGACCGGCTCGCACCGCTGCCCGGTGCCGAGCAGCACCGCCAACAGCTCCGCGTCGCTCAACCCCTCGGTTCCGACCGCGCGCATGCGCTCGCGCGGCCCCTCGATGACTTCCTCCATGGTCAGCACCTCCGGCTCGCCGGCGCTGCACGGCGCGATCCGGATC
>JAEZBP010000033.1 GCA_023427125.1 Pseudomonadota bacterium
CTTCCGACGGAGCGCCTCGGGCGGAGCAGGCGCCGCGTCGAGCGGGCCCGGCCGGCCGGCGATCATCCGCGGCAGCCCGATCGAGGCGGACGGAGCCGGGAGCCGAGCCGAAGGCGAGGCCCCGGCCCCTCGCGAGCGAAGAGAGCCCCAGCCCCAAGAGCCCCAGCCCAGCCCCCCAAGAGAACGATCCCTAGACCGCTTCCCACTCCTTGCAGAACACGAGGAGCGCGTCGGGATCGTCGTAGCGCGCCGACCGGTGCTCGCTCGTCGGGTACCCGTGCGCGCAGCCGGCCGAGCTCGAGTCGAGCGAGCGCGGATCGAACATCGCGCAGTCCTCGCAGCCGAAGCGCAGCGCGAAGCGCGCGCGCTCCGCGCGAAATCGCGCGTCCTGCGCGATGCGCATCAGCCCTCGCCGCCGTCGATCTTCGCGACGCGCCGCGCGTGACGGCCGCCCTCGAACGCGGTCGCGAGGAACACCTCGAGGATCTCCTGCGCGAGGCCCGCCCCGACCACCCGCGCGCCGAGGCAGAGCACGTTCGCGTCGTTGTGCCGGCGCGCCATCATCGCGCTGAAGGGCTCGCTGCAGACCACCGCCCGCACGCCCGCGTGCCGGTTCGCCGCGATCGACATGCCGACGCCGGTGCCGCAGACCAAGAGCCCGAGAGGCGCGTCGCCGTTCGCCACCTTCGCTGCGACCCGACGCGCGTAGTCGGGGTAGTCGGTCGAGATCTCGTCGTGCGAGCCGATGTCCTCGACCGCGTAGCCGCCGCTCGTCAGCGCCTCGACCAGCGCGCGCTTGAGCCCGAGCCCTGCGTGATCGCCGCCGACGATGATGCGCTTCATGGCGGGATACGTGACCCGACCGCCATGGTGCGGCAACCCGAGGAGGTCTCGGGACCCGATCCCGTGCTAGCGTTCCCGCGCTCGGGCCCATAGCTCAATTGGTTAGAGCCCCCGGCTCATAACCGGGTCGTTGTCGGTTCGAGTCCGGCTGGGCCTATTCGGCGCTGACAGAAGCGCTCCGCTTGCGTCGCGCCGCGAAGCGCGTTAGTAGCGCGGACGTCCGTGAGGAAAGCGACTCGGTGACAGCTCAGGCACAGGCGCCACGATCGACGAGAGCGAGCTCTGCGCTCGTTCCCGCGTGCGCCCGCCGAGCCGTCACACGGCCTCTTACACGCCTGTCTGGCACCTCACGGCTTCTTCAAGAGGGGTCAGGAGGACCGACAGCGTGCAAGACAAGCTGAGGGCATTGGTTCGCCTCGCCGAGATCGACGCGTCGGCGCGCGGCATCGAAGAGCAGCTCGAGGGCATCCCGCGGGAGCTCGAGGAACGGCGGGCCTCGGTCCGCGCCCTCGAGGCGCTCGTGACGGGGCAGCGGGCGAAGATCGAGGGAGCCGAGCAGCTCCTCAAGCAGCAAGACGAGGAGCTGAAGAACCGCGGCGATCTCCTCGCTCGCAGCAAGGCCAAGGGCGCGAAGGCCCGCACCATGCGCGAGGCGGAGATGGCGGAGCGCGAGCTCGAGGCCATCCGCCGCTCGATCAAGGACGCCGAGACCGAGAAGGAGCGCCTCGCGGGCCTTCTCGAGACGACCGGCGGGGTGCTCGCCGGCCCGCTCGCCGAGCTCGAGGAGCAGAAGGCCGCGCTGAGCGAGGCCGAGCAGGGCAGCGAGCAGCGCCTCGCCGATCTGCGCGCCGAGCGCGACCGCGTCGTCACGGGCCGCGAGCGGTGGGCGCAAGAGGTCCCGAAGCCCGTGCTCCGCCGCTACGACCGCATCCGCACGAAGATCCGCCCCACCGTCACCGAGGTCGTCGACTCGACCTGCGTCGGTTGCCGCATGCGCCTGCCGGCCCAGCTCTCGAACGAGATCCGGAAGGCCAACGACTTCCACCAGTGCCCACACTGCCAGCGCTTCCTCTACTTCCGCGAGCTGCTGGGCGAGTGAGCTGACGTGGCTGTGAGCTGACGTGGCTGGGCCGAGCGGGGAAAGGCTCGGCGCCAGCCTGCGCTTGTGCTGTGCGAGCTTCCCTGAAGCTCGGCCGGCTCAAGACGTAGCTTACACGTAGGTGAGCCAGGCGGGCTCGAGGGGCTCGACGCCGCGCACGACCTGGAAGTAGCGATCCTGCACGCGCTTGGTGACCTCGCCGCGCGTGCCGGCGCCGATCGTGCGGTTGTCGACCTCGCGCACCGGCGTCACCTCGGCGGCGGTGCCGCACAGGAAGATCTCGTCGGCCACGTAGAGCTCGTCGCGCGCGATGAGCCGCTCGGTCACCGTCAGGCCCATGTCCCGCATGATGCGGATCATCGTGTCCCGCGTGATCCCGCCGAGGATCGCGCTGCCGTGCGGGGGCGTGTGGACCACCCCGTCGCGCACCATGAAGAGGTTCTCCCCCGAGGCCTCCGTCACGTAGCCCTGCGCGTCGAGCATGATCGCCTCCTGATAGCCGGCGGCCATGACCTCGCGCTTGGCGAGCACCGAGTTCACGTAGTGGCCGACGACCTTCCCCTTGGCCATCACCATGTTGATCCCGGGCCGCGTGAAGCTCGAGACCTTCGCGCGGATGCCGTTCTTCAGCCCGTCCTCGCCGAGGTAGGCGCCCCACTTCCACGCGACGATCGCCACCCGCGTCGGGTTGCTGGTCGCGTAGAGGCCCATGGCGCCGTCCCCGATGAACACCAGCGGCCGCAGATAGCAGGACTTCAGGCGATTCGACCGCACCGTCTCGAGGCACGCGTCGACGAGCTGCTCCTTCGTGTACGGCACCGGGATCGTGACGATGTGCGAGGACTCGAGCAGCCGCCGCACGTGCTCCTCGAGCCGGAAGATGGCGCTGCGGCCGTCCTCGGTCTCGTAGCAGCGGATCCCCTCGAACGCGCCGAGCCCGTAGTGGAGCGTGTGCGTGAGGATGTGGACGTTCGCTTCCTCCCAAGGAACCAAGCGCCCGTCGAGCCAGATCGTGTCGACTTTGTCCACCATCGTCGGCCTCCACGCCGCGCCCCCGTGTACGCGGCGCCCGCGTTGTAGCAAACATCGCCGCCGATTGCCTACGGCGCTTGCTCACGCGTCCGGCTTGCGCGGCACGCGCGAGCTCACCGCGCCGCTTCTTCGTTCGTCGGGTCGAGCTCCAGCACGCGATCGAGCGCCGCGCGCGCCTCGCTGGCTTGCCCCGCCGCGCCGAGCAGCCGCGCGCGCAAGAGGTGGGCGACCGAGAGCTCCGGCGCGAGCGCGCAGGCGCGTCCCGCGAGATCCAGCGCCTCCGAGAGCACGAAGGCGTCGTCCGGCGCCGCCGCGTGGCGGGCCCACCCGAGGTAGACCAGGAAGCGCGCCTCGTCGGGGCAGAGCTCCGCCGCGCGCTCGAGCGCCGCCACCGCCTCGCTCGAGCGACCCCGATCGAGCGCGCGCTGGCCCCGGCGGAAGTGCCTCTCGGCGGCGAGCAGCCGCTCGACGCGCG
>JAEZBP010000400.1 GCA_023427125.1 Pseudomonadota bacterium
GTGCTCGACCTGCCGCGCGCGGCCGAGGCGCGCCCCTTCGTGCTCGCCTACACCGAGCTCGGCCGCTCGGCCGGCGTCTCGCGGGCGCTGAGCCTCGAGGCGGCGCACCTGCTCCCGAGCGCGCTGCCCGCGCCGCGCACCGATGAGCTCCTGCGCCCCGATCCCGATGCTCTGTCGCGCTTCGCCGAGCGCTCGGGCCTGCCCTCGCTCGGCGCGCTCGAGCTGTCGCGCTACGACGTCCTGCTCGTGCTGAGCGACACCACCCGCTTCGATCGGACCTCGCTCGCGCGACAAGACGGCCCCACGCCGCACCTCGCGGCGCTCGCCACCGACGCCTTCGTCTTCGAGCGCGCCTACTCGCCCTCGAACGGCACTTTCCCGTCGCTCTCGTCGATGCTCGCGATGACGCCGGTGTCCTTCGCCGAGCTCGACGTCGAGCCGCGGTTCTGGCGCGGCGCGCTGCGCGAGGAGCGCGAGACGGCGGTCGAGGCGATGCGCGACGCGGGGCGCGCGACCTTCTGGGTCGGCCACGATCACGATCGCTGCTTCAGTGATCACATCCGCGGCCTCGAGCAGGGCTTCGACGCGCGCACGCTGATCGAGGACGCGCCCGACGCCGACGCGCACATCGCGAGCGCGGCGATCGAGGCCATCCGCGCGCACCGCGCCGGCGGCCGGCGCTACTTCGGCCTGGTCTTCTTCGGCAGCCCGCACGACGAGTACCTCGCGCACGATCCCGCGCGGCCGAGCGAGACCGACCTCGAGCGCTACGACCAGGAGCTGGCCTACATGGACCGCGCGCTCGGCCGCGTCGTCGGCGCGCTCGAGGAGGACGGCGCGCTCGCGTCGACCATCGTGATCTTCGCGGGCGATCACGGCGAGGCCTTCGGCGAGCGCGGCCACCGCTTTCACCTCTCCTCGCTCCACGCCGAGCAGATCCACGTGCCGCTCGTCGTGCGCGCGGGCGGCCTGCTCGGCGAGCGCGTCGATCGGCCGACCTCGACGGCGTACGTGCTGCCCTGGCTGCTCTTGCAGGGCGCGCCGCCCGAGCGCGCCCGGGCGGAGGCGGTGTTGACCGAGGACGTCGGCCCGCTCCTTCGCGAGCTCGACGGCGCGGTCGTCAGCGAGATGATCGGCCCGCGCTCGCAGGCCGTCGCGCTGCACTACGAGGAGCACACCGTGATCTACGACGTGCTCGCGGACGTGCTGCGCATCTACGACGCCGAGGCCGATCCGCGGCAGGAGCGCGATCTGCGCGAGGCCCGTCCGGAGCTCGTCGGGCATTTTGCGCCGCTCGCCCAGCGTTATCGCCGCGCCCGCTTCGCCGGCCGCCGCTTCCGCTTCCTCGAGGCCCCCGCGCCATGAAGAACCCCATGAAGACGCTCGCGAGATACTTCTTCCAAGGCCTCCTGGTCTTCGTCCCCGTGGTCGGCTCCATCTGGCTCGTGCTCTGGGTGCTGAAGGAGCTCGACGCGCTCTATCCGCTGCCGATCCCGGGCCTCGGCCTCGCGCTCACGCTCCTCGCGATCCTGCTGACCGGCGTGCTCACCAGCAACGTGGTCGGCCGCCAGGTCGTCGAGTGGCTCGAGGCGGGCATGAAGCGCCTGCCCGTCGTCAGCCTGCTCTACTCGTCGCTGCGCGACCTGCTCGGCGCCTTCGTCGGCGAGAAGCGCTCGTTCGACAAGCCGGTGATGATCAAGGTCTCGCCCGACGTGCGCGTCTTCGGCTTCATCACCTGCACCCGCTTCGACGACATCCGCCTGGCCGGCCACGTCGCCGTCTACCTCCCTCAGTCCTACAACTTCGCGGGCAACCTGCTGATCGTGAAGAAGGAGCTGGTCGAGCCGGTCGACGCCGACAGCGCGCAGTTCATGGCCTTCATCGTCTCGGGCGGCGTCGCCGAGATGCGCGCGGCCAGCACCGTCTACGACGAGGCCGACTCGATCCGGCTCCTCACCAAGAAGCGCTGAGCGGGGGGCGGCGCTTCACTCCGAGACGATCGAGGTCAGCAGCTCGGCCATCTCGCCTCGCACCTCGTCGTTCCCGGCGTGCCCACCCGCGTAGTAGCGGAACCGGATGTCGAGGTGGCCCTCCGCGCCGTTCCACGCCTCGAGCTCGCGCACTGCGTCCACCGGCGTGTTCCAGTCTTCGGTGCCGTGGAAGACGTGAAAGCGAACGGACGGCGCGCGCGCGGCCAAGCGCTCGAACATCGCGAAGCCGGAGGGGCGGCGCGTCAGGTCCTCGATGTATGCGCACGAGATGCCGAGCAGCACCTCGAGCTCACTCCAGTCGCAGGACTCGGTCGCGGCCCGGATCCGATCGGAGGCCAGCAGGTCGAGCTGCCGCTCCAAGATGACGTCGAAGGGCTCGAGCGCGAGGCCGCTCAGCACGAACGTCTCGAACGCGCCGGCCAGCTCCGGATCTTCGTCGAGCAAGCGATCGTAGGTGTACAGAGCCACGAGCGTTCCCTCGGAGTGTGCGCGCACGTGCAGCCGCGCGGACGGTCCGAACTGCTCGCGCGCCCAGCGCGCGGCCTCCGTCGCGCACGCGATGCCGTGGCCGATCGTGTAGCGCTCGAGCGTGGCGCTCTCGCGGCGCACGGCAGCCGGGTCGTCGAAGGGCGCCGAGATGCCCGGCTTGTCGTAGGTCGCGTACGCGACAGGATACGCGCCGAGCACCTCTTGGAAGGTCGGATGCACGAACGCGCTCGAGCCGGTGCCCGAACCGTTGATGACCAGGAAGACGTCTTGTACCGGCTCGTGGTTCCAGACGAGAAAGGCCGGGCACGCGAGCTCGTCGGACGAGGCGAGCTCACGCTCGACCAGATGCTCGTAGCGCGGCCCGCACGCGCTGAGCGAGAGCCATGCGACCAACGTCGAGATCGTCGCGAGCGCGCGCACCGTCCATCCTCTACCCCGCGGCGGGCTCATGAGCCACGCATGACGCTGCTTGACACCCGGGGAGACATGGCCAATTTCCGGGGCCCATGACCGACACCCAGACCCCCGAGCCCGCCTCCGATCCGAAGACCGAGCACCGCTTCGAGGCCGAGGTCGAGCAGGTCCTGCGGCTCGTCATCGAGTCGCTCTACTCGAACCGCGAGATCTTCCTGCGCGAGCTGCTCTCGAACGCGGCCGACGCGCTCGACAAGCTGCGCTTTCGCGCGGTGACCGAGCCCGAGCTCGCGACGCCCGGGGTCGAGCTGGCCATCCGCCTCATCGCCGACCGCGAAGCGCACACGCTGACCATCTGGGACACCGGCGTCGGGATGAGCCGCGAGGAGCTCGTCGACAACCTCGGCACCATCGCCAAGAGCGGCACCCGCGAGCTCGCCCAGAAGCTGAAGGAAGCCAAAGAGAGCCAGGCCGGCGCGCTCTCGCTCATCGGCCAGTTCGGCGTCGGCTTCTACAGCGCCTTCCTCGTCGCCGATCGGGTCGAGGTCATCAGCCGCCCGGCCGGCAGCAGCACCGAGGCGCACAAGTGGATCTCGGAGGGCAAGGGCAGCTTCACGGTCGAGCCGGCCGAGCGCGCCGAGCACGGCACTTCCGTCGTCCTGCACCTCGGGCGCGAGCACCGCGAGTTCGCCGATCCGGTGCGCCTCCGCCACCTGGTGGAGCGCTACTCCGACTACCTGAGCTGGCCGATCGAGCTCAAGACCTCGCGCAAAGAGGGCGACGGCTACGTCGAGGGCTTCGAGAAGATCAACGAGGGAAGCGCGCTCTGGCAGCGCCCGCGCAGCGAGATCGACGACGAGAAGGCGCACGAGCTCTACCACCACCTGACCGGCGACTGGGAGAAGCCGCTCGCGTGGCGGGCCTTCAAGGTCGAGGGTGTGCAGGAGTTCGCGGGGATGGTCTTCCTCCCGAAGAAGCCGCCGCTCTCCTTGTGGATGCCCGACGCCAAGCATGGGATGCGCCTCTACGTGAAGCGCGTCTTCATCCTCGACGACGCCGAGCAGCTGCTCCCGCGCTGGCTCCGCTTCGTGCGCGGCGTGGTCGACTCCGAGGATCTGCCGCTCAACGTGAGCCGCGAGCTGCTCCAGGACTCGCGGGTGACCAAGACGATCAAGAAGCAGATCGTCAAGCAGGTGCTCGACGCATTGAAGGAGCTCGCCGCCGAGCGCGAGGAGGACTACCGCGCGTTCTGGGCAGGCTTCGGCGCGGTCCTCAAGGAGGCGCTCCACATGGAGCCCGAGCAGAAGGACGCGATCGCGCCGCTCCTGCGCTTCGAGAGCTCCGCGGTGGAGGGGCTGACCTCGCTGGCCGACGCGAAGGCGCGGATGAAGGAGGGGCAGAAGTCGATCTACTACGTGCTCGGCGAGTCGCGGCGGCAGGTCGAGTCGAGCCCGCACATCGAGGGGCTGAAGGCCCGCGGCTACGAGGTGCTCTACCTCACCGATCCGGTCGATCCCTTCTCCATCCCGGTGATCAGCGAGTTCGACGGAGTGCCGCTCGCGTCGGCGAGCGACGCGGACATGTCGTTCGAGGGCGGGCCCGAGCCCGCCTCCGCCGAGCGCGAGTCGGCGCTCGACGCGCTGCGCGCGCGCTTCCGCATCAAGCTCCAGGAAGAGGTGAGCGAGGTGCGCCTCTCGTCGCGCCTCACCGACTCGCCGCTCTGCCTGGTGATCCCCGAGGGCGGCCTGATGCCGCACCTCGAGCGCATGCTGCGCGCGGCGCAGCGCGACATGCCCGCGCAGAAGCGCATCCTCGAGCTCAACCCGAGCCACCCGCTGATCGAGAGCCTGCGCCGGCTGGTCGAGAAGGGCGGCGCCGATCCGAAGATCGACGAGTGGATCGAGGTGCTCTTCGACCAGGCGAAGATCGCGGAGGGCTCGCCGATCGACGA
>JAEZBP010000098.1 GCA_023427125.1 Pseudomonadota bacterium
GGACGGGGCACGGTCAGGGCTCGCAGCAGCTCGGCGGTGGACAAGGGCAAGGAGAGGGGCAGGGACAAGGACAGGGCCACTCTCCCGGCGGAGGCCAGGGGCAGGGCGGACAGGGGCAGGGCACCTCGGAGCGAGGCAGCCAGTCATGGGGGACGGGCAGCGGCGGCAACCCGATGGGAGGCGGCCAGGGAGGCGCGGGGGGAGGCGATCAGGGCGTGAACGTCGACCCGGGCGGCGATCCGACCCAGAACGCCGAGCTCGGCCCCGACGCGCAGAGCGGCGGGATGCTGCCCGGCGGCGGACGCGGCGCCGGGCAGGGTGGGACCCAGATGGACGGTCTCGCCGGAGGAGCCGGCGGACCGGGCAGCGGCGAGCTCGCCGGAGGCGGCGACGACGGACCGCGGGTGAGCGGGGACAGCACGGTGCCCGCGTCGCTGCGGGCCTACGTGCGGCGCTACCTCGAGCGCATCCGAGGTGGCCAGTGAGGGCGGCGCGTGCCGCGAGCATTTCGCGCGGCCCTCCGCGCGACCGATCAGCATTTTTTCCATCGCGGCGCTACCGTCGCGACGATGGACGGTGAACACATGGGTGAGTCCAATCCGGTCCACGTGCTCAACCCCTTCGACAGCGTGCGCTCGCTCTGCCGGCACATCACGGCGGAGATCGGCAAGCGCGTCGTCGGCCAGAAGGACGCCGTCGAGGGCATCACCGCCGGCCTCTTGCTCGGCGGTCACGTGCTGATGGAGGGCGTGCCCGGCATCGGCAAGACGCTCCTGGCCCGCACGCTCGCCGACGTCATCGACCTCGACTTCTCGCGCGTGCAGTTCACGCCCGACCTGATGCCCGCCGACGTGCTCGGCACGCACATGGTCTCGGTCGGCGCCGACGGGCGGCCGTCGATGACGCTGCAGAAAGGCCCGCTCTTCGCCAACGTGGTGCTCGCCGACGAGATCAACCGCGCCTCGCCGAAGACGCAGTCCGCGCTGCTCGAGGCGATGCAGGAGCGCCAGGTCAGCCTCGGCACCGAGACCTACAAGCTCCCCGAGCCCTTCTTCGTCGTCGCCACCCAGAACCCGATCGACAACGAGGGCACCTACCCCCTCCCCGAGGCGCAGCTCGACCGCTTCTTGATGAAGCTCCTCATCCGCTTCCCCACCGAGGACGACGTGCTCGCGATCGTCGATCGCACCGCGGGCGGGAGCGAGACGGAGGTCACCCGCGTCGCGGACGCGAGCGCGCTCCTGAGCGCTGGCCGCACCCTGCGCCAGATGCCGGTCGCCGAGACGGTCAGCCGCTACGCCGTCCGCATCGTCTTCGCGACGCACCCCGAATACGAGAACGCGCCGGCCTGCGTGCGCCGCTACGTGCGCGCCGGGGCCAGCCCTCGCGCCGCGCAGTCGCTCCTCGCCGTCGCCAAGTTCTTCGCGGTCCTCGACGGCCGCCTGAACGTCTCGGCCGACGACGTGAAGAAGGCGGCGTTCCCCTGCCTGCGCCACCGCGTGATCCTCAACTTCGACGCGATCGCCGACGACGCCTCCACCGACACGCTGATCCGACAGCTCCTCATGGAGCTCGAGGCGCCCAAGAACCCGAAGCGTAAGTAGCGCGATGGCGATCCTCGACCGAGCCGTCCGCCGCGTGCTCGATCGGATGCGGCTGCGCGTCCGGCCGAACGCCACCGCCGCCCGCGCCGGTGGGCACCGCTCGCCCGCCAAGGCGTCCGGCGTGGAGTTCGCCGATCATCGCCCCTACGTCAGCGGCGACGACACCCGCCACATCGACTGGAAGGCCTTCGCGAAGCACGGGCAGCTCGTGCTGCGGCAGTTCGAGGAGGAGCGCGACGCGTTCGTGCACGTGCTCCTCGACGTGACCGGCTCGATGAGCCGCGGCGCGCCGCCGAAGATCGACGTCGCGAAGAAGCTCGCCGCCGGCTTCATCTACGTCGGCATGCGCGAGTTCGATCGCGCGCGGGTGATCCCCTTCGCGGACGACATCGACGACGTGCCGCTCGCGGTCCGCAACCAGGGCGAGCTCGCGGAGCTCGAGCGTCTGCTCGAGAAGACGAGCGCCGCCGGGCCGACCGCCTTCGGAGAGGCGGTGCGCGGGCTCGCCTCGCGGGGCGTGCCGCGTGGCCTGGTCGTGGTGGTGACCGATCTGATGTCGCCGGAGGGCTGGGACGACGGCTTCCGCCGGCTCGGCACGATGGGGCACGAGCTCCGCCTGGTGCGCGTGACCTGCAAGGAGGACGAGGAGCCGACCTTCAATGGCGAGCTCGAGCTCTGCGACGCCGAGAGCGACGAGCGGGTGCGGCTGCGCGTCGACAAGCCGCTGCTCGAGCGCTACCGGCGCGAGGTCCGCACGCACGTCGACGCCTGCCGCGACGCGTGCCGGCGCGCCGGCGGTCGCTACGTCGAGGTCAGCGTCGAGATGCCGGCCGAGCTGATGCTGAAGAAGGTCTTCGCCGGCCCGGAGCTCAAGGGGGCGTCGCGGTGACCTTCGCGGCCCTCAGCGCGACGATCTTGGCCGCGATCGCCGGGGCCATCGGGCTCACCGTCCTCGCGCTCTACCTGCTGCGACGCACGCCCAAGCCGCAGGTCGTCTCCAACGTGACGTTCTGGATGCGCGCGGTAGAGAGCAGCCGCCCGCGCTTCTTGCGCGCGGCGCGCATCCCCTGGGTCGCGTTCCTGATCAGCCTGCTCGTCGCGCTCCTCTTCGTCGGCGAGCTCGGCGATCCGCGCTTCGGCGAGGGCGTGCGCGGCACCACGGTCATCGTGCTCGCGGCCGGGCGCAGCATGGGCGCACAGAACGACGGCGAGACCCGCATCGAGCGCGCGACCCGCGAGGTGCGCAGCTGGGTCGATCGCACGACGATCGGCGGCCGCGTCGCGGTGGTGCGCGCCGGGATGCGCCCCGAGACGCTCCTCGCGGTGACCGAGGATCCGGCCGATCTCGAGCGCGCCCTCCGAGACTTCACGCTCGACGACGGCCCCGCCGATCTCGAGGGCGCGCTGCGCCTCGCCGATCGAATCGTCGCCACCGGCGGCGAGGCCGGGCAGATCCTGCTGGTCGCCGATCGCGACGTCGAGCTCGAGACCCGAGCGACCCGCGTGCTCATCCCGGTCGGCGTCCCGAGCGACACGGTGGCGATCGCCGACTTCTCGGCCCGGCGCGATCCCCTCGCGGCCGGCGAGTACGTCGCGCAGGTCTCGCTGCGATCGTTCAGCGCCCGCGAGGCGAGCGCGCGGCTCCGCATCTTCGACGGCGAGGTGCCGCTGCTCGATCGCCGGGTGACGTTGCGTCCCGGCGAGGGCGCGCGCCTGACCGCGCAGGGCTTCTCCGCCGCGCGCGCCGAGCTCGTCGCGCGGCTCGAGTCGATCGAGATCACCGGCGGCGAGGACGCGCTCTCCGTCGACGACATCGCCCACGCGGTAGTGGAGCCGCTCGAGCCGCTCTCGGTCTTGCTCGTCACGAGCGGCAACGACTACCTCGAGGCCGCGCTCGCGGTGCACCCGAACGCCAACGTCGAGCGGATCACGCCGGACGCTTTCGGCTCGCGCGACGACGCGGCGCTCAGCGCCTACGACGCGCTCGTCCTCGATCGCACGCCCCTGCCCGAAGGGATCACGCACCGCTCGGTGCTGCTCTTCTCGCCCCGCGGCGGCCAGCTCGGCGCCGAGGGCGACGCCGACTCTCCGCGGGTCAGCGCCTCGCTCGCCTCGCACCCGGCCCTTCGCGGCGTGCGCCTCGACGGAATCCGCGTGGGGCGCGCCGTGCGCTTCGCGGTCGAGGCGGGCGACCAAGTCCTGATCCGCAGCGGCGCCGACGCCCTCGCGATCGCCCGCGAGACCCCGGACCGGCGGATGCTCGCGTTCGGGATCGATCTCGGCGCGACCGATCTGATCGAGCGCGAGGCCTTCCCGCTCTTCGTGCACGACGCGCTCTCGTGGGCCGCGGTCTCGCGCGACGACGTGCCGCTCCCGCGCCGGCTCGGCGAGCCGCTCCGCGCGGCGGCAGGCCAGACCGTGCTCGGCCCCGATGGCGAGCCGGTGAGCGCGACCGAGCTCGCGGCGATCCGACGGCAGGGCCTCTATCACGTCGGCGGCCGCGCGGTCGGGTTGTGCGGCGCCGAGCACGCGGTG
>JAEZBP010000133.1 GCA_023427125.1 Pseudomonadota bacterium
TTCCTCATCTCGGCACCTCTGCTACGTCGGTGGCCTCGACCATGCCCGCTCGCCGCGCGCGCGACAAGGCGCTCGCTCTTCGGGACTGGCGCCGCACGCCTCGACGGGCTAGGCGCCTCGGGCTCGACGTGGGTTTCTCACCGGCGCGAGTTGCGGCGAGGCCGTCGATGGTGGAGATCCGGTGGACCCCGGCTCCTGCGTGAGCCTCGCTGCCTGTACCCGGAGCAAGCTTGGACACCTTCCTGCCGTACCTCGTCGACCTCGCGGAGAGCTCCCCATACGTGGTGCTCTTCGTCGTGCTCACGCTCTGCGGTATCGGCCTCCCGCTGCCGGAGGACGTGCCGATGATCCTCGCCGGCATCTTCGTCGCGAAGGGCGACATGCACTTCGCGGGGGCGCTGGCGATCTCGATCGCGGGGGTGCTCGCGGGCGACACCCTCATCTATTGGGCGGGGCGGCGGCTCGGGAAGAAGGCGCTGCGCAGCCCGGTGCTCGAGAAGCGGCTCGGCAAGCGGCGGCTGCGGCGCCTGCGCGCCCTCTACCGCCTGCGGGGCGAGCGCATGGTGTTCTTCGCGCGCTTCGTGATGGGCATCCGCCTCGTGGCGTTCTTCCTCGCCGGCGCGCTGGCGATCCCCTACCGGCGCTTCGCGTTGCTGGACGGCCTGGGCGCGCTGCTGAGCGTGCCGATCTGGATCGGCCTCGGCACCTGGCTCGGCCACGCCTACGGCGACGACATCCAGCAGGTGCTCGACGCGACGGCGCCCGCGCGCAACGCGATCGGCGCGGTCATCGCGATCGTCGCGGTGATCGTGATCGTGCGCTGGGTGCGCCTGCTCGGGAAGGTGCGCGCCTCGACGCCGCAGGAGCCCGCCGAGCCGGTCACCGCCGAGCTCCCCCGATCCGGCACGGGCTGAGGGGCATCAGCTCGCGAGCAGCGCGAAGAGGAGGCCGACGAAGGTCGCGCCCAGCAGCAGCACCGCGACCACCCCGATCGCGATGAGCGCGCCGACCGGCGGCGAGCGCCGCGCGTCGGGCGGGGCCATCTCGACGGTGCCGCCCCTCGGCGGCGCCGGCTGCATCTCGACGGTCTTCGCCCGCTCACGCCCTTCCGACGTGAGCGCCCGCAGCTTGCTCGAGTCGAGCTGCACGGTGCTGCCGCCAGCGAGCGACGCGACGTGGGTCGGCGAGCTCTCGAGCGGGCTCGCGCCAGAGTGCTGGAAGGAAGGGTGGTGGCCTCCGCTCGGATCGAGCATCCACGGCTCGGACTTGTCCGCCCACTCTTGGGCCCGATCGCTTCCGTCGAAGGTCACGGCGGCGAGCGCCGCGCGCATCGCGCGCACGTCCTCGTAGCGGGCGCCGCGGTTGGCGCACATCGCGCGCGCGACGAGCGCCTCGAGCGAGGGCGGCACGTCCGGGCGCAGCTCGCGCAGCGGCGCCGGCCGCCCCTCGAGCGAGCGGGTGAAGATCTCGAGCAGGCTCTCGCCGCCGTACGGGACCTGCCCGCCGAGCGCCTCGTAGAGCATGACGCCGAGCGAGTACACGTCGGCGCGCGCGTCCACCTCGCGCGAGTCCGTCACCTGCTCGGGCGCCATGTAGAAGGGCGTGCCCATCGTCATGCCGAGGGAGGTGAGCTGCTGGCGCCCCGGCTCGTAGAGCTTGGAGACGCCGAAGTCGAGCACCTTCGGCACGAGCGCGCCCTCCTCGTCCCGGATCATGAAGACGTTGTCGGGCTTGAGGTCGCGGTGCACCACACCGGCGCCGTGCACCGCCGCGACGCCGTCCATGATGGCGAGGAAGATCCGCGCGAGCTCGGCTCCGCTGTGCGGCGCGCCCTCGGCCAAGTACGCGCTCAGCGGGCGGCCCTCGAGCAGCTCCATCGCGAGGTAATAGAGGTCGCCGTCGCGACCCGCGTCGTACACCTCGATCACGTTTGGGTGGCGGAGCGACGCCGAGATGCGCGCCTCGCGGAAGAGGCGCTGCACGGCGACGGTCGAGGTGGCCATCTGCGGGTGGAGCGTCTTGATCGCGAGGCGCTTGCCGATGACCTGGTGGGACGCCTCGAACACCGTCCCGCTCGCGCCGCGCCCGATGACGCGCTCGATCACGTAGCGGCCGTCGATGGCGTCGCCGATCGCGGGGCCGCTGAGCGCGTCGAGGTCGTGCTCGCCCGGAGGCGGGGCCGCGTCGAGGACATCGTGCTCGCCGGAGTGGGTGGGGCCCACGTCGTCGAAGTCGAGCCCCTCGATGCTGCGCGCGCCGGTGCTCGGCCCCTCGTCGACGTAGGTGTCGCGCTTGGGGTTCTGCGCGAGCTCGTCGGGATCGGTGTCCCGCCCCTTCGCTTCGGCCCTGGGCGTGCTGCGCTTCGGCACTTCGGCGATACCCCGCGCGGATGATACCGCGGATCATCCCTACAGGGGCAGGAGCAGGGGCAAGGGCAAGGGCAAGGGCAAGGGCGAGGCTAGACGGCGACCTTGCGGTTCGTGGTCTCGAGGCGGCGGGCGAGCGCGCGGCTCACGCCGAGGCCGAAGCCGGGCACCCGCTCGAACATGGCGTCGAAGACCGCGGCGTCGAACCTCAAGACGAGGACCGGGCCCTCCGCGTGGACGCTGGCGCTGCGCTCCGAGCGGAGCAGCACACCCATCTCGCCCACCAGATCCGAGGGGCCGAGGCGGCCGAGCTCGTGCCCGCCCGAGCGCACGACGACCTCGCCGCTCAGCACGACGAAGAAGCCCTCCGACGGACCGCCCGCCGCGAGCAGGATCGCGCCGTCGGTGCACTGGAGGAGCTCGCCGCGCTGCGCGATCTTGCGGAGCTGCTCGGCGGAGAGCGCGCCGAAGAGATCGCTCTTGGCCAGCGCGCGCACCACCGTCTCCAGCATCCCCCCGACCAGCTCGAGCGCACGCATCGGGCCGAGAGTAATCCATCCGGGCGGGGAGGCGGCAGACCCGGCGCGCGTATGTGGGTTCATCGCCGAAGTGGCTTCCCCGGAGCCGCGGCGGCTGTTAGTAACCCCCTACCGAAAGCGAGGGGAAAAGCCCATGCGCAAGCTCGCCGTCATCCTCAGCGCCCTGATCGGGTTGTCACTGCTCCCGAGCGCCGGCTGCGGCGGCGACGACGACGACGCCCCTCCGCCGCCGACGACCGCGACCGGGCCGCCGGTCGTGGGCGTCGCTCCGGTGGTGAACGGGCAGCCTCCGCCGGTCGTGGCGCCCATCGGCCAGGTGATGGTGACGGTGGCGGCGAACTCGACCCCCCCGGGAGCGATCGTGACCGGCGGCGGCCGGCAGCTCGGCGTGACGCCGCTGCAGACGCAGGTGCCGGTGCCCGCGCCGGTGCCGGGCCAGGTGCAGACCTTCGCGTTCACCTTCGAGCTCGCCGGCTACCAGCCGGCGACCATCAACGCCTCGCCGGTGAACAACACCATCAGCATCACCGCGGCCCTCGCGCCCGCCATCCAGCCGCAAGAGGTGGGCACGCCCTCGCAGCCGGGCGACGACAGCGAGGCCGGCGAGATCCAGGTGCCGGGGCGGGGCGGCGGCGCGATCTACGACAACCACACCACGACCGGCAGCGCGGAGGTCACCCAGCCCTGCACGATCGATCGGCTGCGGGTGCGGCTGAGCGGCAACCACACGTACTACGGCGACCTGCACATTCGGCTGCGCGATCCGAACGGCAACAGCTACTCGCTCGCCAGCGGCGGCAGGAACAACCCGTTCCGCTCCCACACCGTCTCGCGCGCGTCCGGCCGGCAGGCGCAAGGCCGATGGACGCTGAGCATCGAGGATCGCCTGCGCCAGGACAGCGGCACGCTCCGCGGCTGGAGCATGAACCTCCGCTGCCGCTGAGTTGCTTGGCGCGCGCTTCGCCAGCGCGCGCACAGCCAACTCAAGGCCGTCGCGAGATCACGGCGCTCGGGGAACGCCGAGCGGAGCGGTCCGGCTGACTGGACACCGGGGACGGGAAGCACTCAGCCGCGGAGGGCGGCGGCGAGGACGGGGGCGAGCGTCAGGAGCTTGGGCTTGGCCTCGAAGCGGGTGAGCGCGGGGCCGAGCTGGTGCAGCGTCTTGTGGTCCGGGAACCACGCGGGGGTCGGGCGGATGCGGAAGGGCGCCTTGAGCACCGTGCGCTCGGGGTGATCGAAGAGGAAGGCGTTATGCACGACGCCGCGGCCCGAGCGGATGTCCTCGTCGGGGTGGCCGGGGAACGCGCCCCAGCTCGGCGAGACGAGCGCGTAGAGCACGCCGGCGAAGGCGTTGATGGCGATGCCGCCGTAGCGCAGGCGCGCGATCGCCGAGTCGAGCTCCTTCGCGTAGGCCTTCTGGGTCTCGGGGTGGATGAGGATCACGCAGGAGAGGGTGCCCCAGCAGGTCTCGTTGCCGAACTCGACCATCGCCTCGAGGAAGGCCCTCGGATCGGCGGCCGGCAGGCCCACCTGCGCGAGCACGCCGCAGAACGCCTCGCTGGTCAGCGCGTGCTCGCCCTTCTCCGCCGGCACCTCGGGGATGATCGTCCAGGGCACCACCGAGCCCGAGCGCGGGCCGAGCGGCTTGGCCTCCGGGTAGCAAGAGAGGAAGCCGTCGTAGCGCGCCTGCGCGCCGGGGTAGTACGCCATGCGCGGAGGCGTCGCCTCGAGCACGCGCTCGAGGTGCTCGAGCAGCAGAGCGCGCTGCGGCCACCCGTCGGCGGTGACCAGCACCTTCGCCGCGTTGCAGTTGAAGCTCGCGTTGTTGGTGACCATGCCGGCGATCTGCCGGGCCTGGTAGCGCAGGTCCGCGTCGCTCCAGGGGCCCGGCACCACGAAGACCGGCGTCACCGCGCCGAGCTCGGAGGTCATCGGCTTGTCGACGACCTTCTCGCCGCTGCGCTTGCGCCGCGCCTGCTCGGCCGGATCGGCGCCCCACACGATCGCGTCGTGGGTGCGGTCCGAGCCGGTCATGTGGATCGTGTCGACCTTGGGGTGGTGGACGAGGTGTCGGCCGACCTCGGCGCCGCCGCGCACCACGTAGAAGACGCCCTCCTCCATCAGCGGGCGGAACGACTCCTCCCAGTAGGGCTGGAGGTAGGCGTTGACCGGGTTGGTCTTGACGAGGACCACCTCGTCCTCGACGAAGAGCTTGTAGAGCGCGTCCATCGGGCCGATCGACGCGACATTGCCGGCGCCGAGCACCAGCGCGACCTTGCCGGGCGGGAGCTCGCCGCGTGTCTTGTCGCGATAGATGCGGCCCTGCGTCGGCTCCTTGCCGGGCTCCATCCAGACCTCGGCGGTGAAGCCGCCGAACATCAGCGAGTCCCAGCCGTTGGCGGGGAAGACCTCGGCGACCCACTGGCCGTCGGGGCGGCGGTAGACGCGCTTGGGCGCCGGCTGCCCGCCGGCCTCGAGGGCCTCCTCGAGCATCCGCAGGTTGCGCACCGTCGTCATCGGCCCGCCGAGCCACTCCTCGCCGCCGCGCGGCTCGTGCGGATCGAGGCCCTTGGCCTTGCAGGCCGCGCGCACCCACTCCTCGGCGCAGCCGAGCGTGCTCTCGATGCAGCGCTTGAGCAGCATGCGGCGCCGCTCGATCGGCGTGCGCACCCACTCGTCCTTCTTGGCGGCGAGCTTCTCGACGAGCACGTCGACCTGCTCGAGCGGTGTGGAGCTAACCTTGGGCGCGTCGTTGGCGAAGTCGGGCGATGACATGGGGCCGGAGCGTACCAGCGTCGCCCGGGCCGGCCCAGCCTGTTGGCTGCGCCCTCACGGCGAGTTGACTCGCGGAGCAGCGCCCGGCCCGCGAGGGTGCGAGCCGGGACATCTGCAGTTTCGTCAGGGTACGCAGCGGCCGTCCACGCAGCCGTAGCCAGGAGGCCAGCCGAGCGACACGCCGCAATCGGCGGCGATCAGGCACTCGTTCTGGCAATTGTCTTCGGTGTGGCTCGGAACACCGTCCCACCCGTCCGTGCAGATCAGGCCTTCAGCGCCGCAAGCTTCGTTCTGGAGCATGTCGCACCACTGGGGCATGCAGCGGGCGGTCGGCTCCAGATCATGGTCACAGTAGCTGCCGCCATTCACACCGTACGCCTGTCCACAGCGTCCCTGCGCACACTGGAAGTCGGGAGGTCCCGTGAGTGGCCAGCACTCACCGCCGTTCGGGAACTCATCGCCCCAGCAGGTCAGGCCCGCTCCGCAGTCCAGATCACTGCTGCAAGAGCAGCCCACCATCGTGCGTTCCGCCCCGACGCCGCATGCCCGACACACACCCCACCCGCCGTCGTCGACGCAGACAGTCTCCTCTCCATTGATCCGCTCGCAACGGTAGAGATTACCCAGCGCGTCGCGGAAGTCTCACCTCGGGTGATAGGCGGAGTCAGGATCGATCTGTCCTTCATAAAAGGCGCCTGGATCGGTGCGTATGCACGGTCCACCGAGACAGTTTCCGGCATCACCCCAGGTGTGGCAGTCCTCGGGCGCGCCGTCGCAGACGCCGGGCCCGACGCCGCAGTCGGCGTAGGTCTCGGGCACGGCGCCGGTGCCCCCCGAGCACCCCGAGGTGTCGATGAGGCATCCCGGCGCGCAGATGAGGTCGCCCATGGTGTGGCCGTAGGACGCGCAGCTCTCCCCGCCGAAGTCGACGCCGCACGCCGTCCCGCAGGTAGGGTCGAAGTCGCACTGCTCCCCGAGCGCGGGGTCGACGGCGCCGTTCCCACATGAACCGAAGCACCGGCCGCTGTCGATCGTCGAGCAGTCCGCGCTGCAGACGAGCGCGCCTTGAGTAAGACCGGCCTCGCTCAGGCAGGTCGCCCGCCCGAAGTCGGTCCTGTCGCAGATCTCGCCCGTCTCGGGATCGAGCACGCCGTTCCCGCAGCACTCGGAGGGGAAGCAGCGCGCCTGGAGAGTGTCGGAGCAGAACGAGCTCTCACCCGGCCCGTCAGTGTGGTCGAAGTATCCTCTGGCCAGCGTGTCTGCCCAGAACCGGTAATTGTCGAAATTCTGGAGCGCAATTTCGGGCGCGTCCTGTCCGAGCAGCGCGGCGGCGTTCTCACACGAACAGTCCGCGGCCTCCTCGCACCACGCTTGGCTCCCGGAGTGGAAGTCGGCCAACCCGTCTCCATTGTTGCGCCAGTGCAGAAACTCATGCAGCAAGAGCACCGCCTGGGCAACGCGGGAGTGCTCCGTGTCCATATCGAAGAAACTCTCGCAGACCTCGACACTGTTCTTCGGGTAGAAGGTCTCCACCGCATTGAACC
>JAEZBP010000411.1 GCA_023427125.1 Pseudomonadota bacterium
CTTCGCGAGCGCGCGCTCGAGGACCTCCGCCAGCGCAGGCGGCAGATCGGGCCGGTGGCGGGTGAGCGGCGGAGGCGGCTCGGCGGCCACCTTGAGCAAGAGCGCCGGCAGCGTCGGCGCCGAGAAGGGCGTGACGCCGGCCAGCATCTCGTAGAAGAGCGTCGCGAGCGCGTAGAGGTCCGCGCGCGCGTCGAGCGGCGCGCCCGTCGCCTGCTCGGGCGAGAGGTACTGCGGCGTGCCGACCACCACACCGTTCGCGGTGAGCCGCTCGGCGCCGTCCTCCTCGAGCGAGCGCGCGAGCCCGAAGTCGAGGATCACCGCTCGCTCGGGCGCGCCCGGCATCCGCGCCAGGAAGACGTTGGCGGGCTTCAGATCGCGATGGAGGAGGCCTCGCGCGTGCGCGGCGCCGAGGCCGGCGGCGATCTGCTCGAAGATCGGCGTCGCCTCCTCGAGCGGCATCGGGCCCCTCCGCTCGAGGCGCGCCGCGAGCTCCTCGCCCTCGAGCCGATCCATCACGAGCCACGCGCGCCCGCCCTCCTGATCGAAGTCGTGGATGGCGACGATGTTCGCGTGGCCGAGCGCCCCCACCGCCTCGGCCTCCCGTCGAAAGCGCTCCATCGCGCCGCGCCGCGCGGCCACCTCGGGCAGAAGCACCTTCACCGCCACTGCGCGCCCGGTGCGCAGGTGCGTCGCCGCGAAGACGGCGCCCATCCCACCGGCGCCGAGCCGCTGATCGATGCGGTAGGTCCCGCCCAGCACCGCTCCGATCAACGGATCGCGGCCGTCCACTCGGGCGCCTACTTCGGCACCGCGCGCACGGCGGCGCCGCGCTCCGGATCGGGATCGTCCTCCCAGAGCACCACAAGCGTCAGCGGCGGGTTGCGCCCCATGCCGAAGGCGCTGCCCCACGCCACTCCGTCGACCTGGGCGCGCACGGCCCGGCCGTCGGGCAGCGCGACCTCGATCGCGTCGCCAGCCTCGATGCCCCCTTCGTAGGTGTCCTCGAGCAACAGAAGTCGCTTCCCCGGCAGTCGATACACCCGGCGCACGGCCGCGCGCAGTTCGTCGTCCACGTCGCTCTTCCTTCGCTGATCAGAGGCTCGCACCCTCGGTCTCCGCAGGTGTCGGGATGCCGTCACGCAGCGGAGCGACCCGTGTGCTCGTCGATGCGGGCCGAGGGTACCGCACGCCAGCGGTGCGCGCGAGCCGGGGTGCGGGCTCGCTACCCGGGACCGATCCAGGCGGCGAGCTCGGCGATCAGATCGTCCTCGATCGCGTCGCTGCGGATCATGGCCATCACGCCGGCGGGAGGCTCGGGCAGCGGGCCGTCGGCCACGAGGAGCACGGGCGGCGCGTCCTCCTCGAAGCGGCTCCGCAGGAGCGCCGCGAGCTGCGTGCCGTCGAGCGTGGTCATCTCGAGGGCGGCGATCACCGCGACCGGCTCCTCGTCGATGCAGCGCTCGAGCGCCATGAAGCCGTCGGGCGCGCTGAGCACGACGTAGCCGGCCTCCGAGAGAAGGCGCGTGACGCGCGCGCGCCAGATGGCGTCGTCGTGCGCGACCACCACGCGGCGCGGTGGGACGGCCTTCGGGGTCGCGAGGTCGTCGCGCAGCGTCGCGGTCGGCCAGAGGGAGAGGCAGACGTCGGCCACCGCCTCGACGTCCTCGACCGAGCCGAGCCGGATCCACTCCACGTTGGGCTTGGGCTCGCGCTGCTCGGGCGCGACGTCGGCGCGGCCCCAGGTGATGATGCGCGCGCCCGGCGGGAGCAGGCGCGCGAGCGTGGCCAGGGTGCCCGGGCGCACCGCGGGCATCTCGTCGTTGAGGAGCAGCGTCACCGACGACTCGTGGTGACGGCTCGCCGCCGAGAGCAGCGCGAAGACGTCGAACGCGGCGATCACCTTCGCCGGGCGCTTGAGCCGCTCGGTGAGCGCGTCGACCTCACGCGCGTTCGCCGACGCGATGAGCACGACCGGGGCGTCCGCGCTCGGCGGCGCGAGCGCCGCGCCCTTGCGGCGGCGCACGCCGCTGCTGGTGGAGCCGCCGTCGTTGACGAACGCCGGGCTGATGTCGGCGATGACCGCGGCCGCCTCGTCCTCGCCGAGCGCCTCCTCGACCGCATCGCGGAGCGGCCCGCACGCGAACGACCCGAAGCCCGACGGATCGGAGGGCACCTCGGAGAGCGCCGCCTCCAGGAGGGCGTCGCTCAGGATGCGGTCACGAACCTCGGGCGTCGCGAGGCGATCGAGGATCTCGCGCACGAGACGCGCGCAAGGGCCTGCCCCGCCGACTTCTGCGGCCCGCTGCGGCTCATCCTTCGCCACGGTTGGAATCGTACGCCGACGACGCGCGGCGAAGCAATACGGATGCGATCGGGTGACCGAGCGGTCACGAGTCAGCGGCGACCGGGTATTTCTGGCGGTTCTTGACCAGCTTCGCGCGGATGGCCGCGATGGGATCGATGCCGGCCCGGTCGCAGAACATCAGGAGCGTGATGGCGACGTCTGCCGCCTCGTCGGCCAGGCGCCCGCGCACGTCCTCTCGCTGGGCGAACGCGTCGGCGTCGTGGCTCGGCACCCAGCGCAGCTCCGCCGCCAGCTCGCCCGCCTCGCTCGCGATCGCCATCGCGAGGTTCTTCGGATCGTGGAAGGGCTCCCAGTCGCGCTCGCGTACGAAGGCGCGGATCTCGTCCATCACGCTCTCGAGGTCGCTCATGCCGGATACGGTAGCAGCGAGCTCACTTCCGGTTGCGGCGGATGAAGTTGAGGAGCGGCGCCAGGCGGATCGAGCGGCCGCGCCCGAGCCAATGCCACCACCAGGTCACCGTCCAGCCGCCGATCGCGAGCGTGGTGAAGAGGAGGAAGAACGCGATGCGGACCCAGTCCATGTAGGACTCGTATCCGTCGGGCATCGAGACGGCCGCGCTGACCGTCATGGACGCCGCGAAGAGGGCCACGGCGAGGCGCGTCGCGCTCTGGTAGATCGTGTCCGGGACCTTGTCGAGCTTCGGCGTGATCGGCCTGACCTGGACGTTGCCGGTCTCGAAGTCGTGCAGGATCTGATCGACGTGGGTGGGCACCGTGCGCAGCAGCGAGGCCACGCCCACCCCACCACCGAGCGCCTGCTGCACCATCTGCTGCGGGCTCCAGCGCTCGGCGAAGATGCGCTCGACGTAGGGCTTGGTGATCGAGAGCGCGTCGATGTCCGGGTAGAGGCTGCGCACGAGCCCCTCGATCGTCCCCGCCGCCTTCACGAGGACCGAGTACTCGATCGCGAGCTTCACGCGGTACTTGCCGACCGCGCTCGCGAACTCCTCGATGAAGCCCTGCGTGTCGAGGTCTGAGACCTTCCGGACCATCACGTACTGCGCGCGGACGCGGACGATCTCGCGCTTCAGCTCGCCGATGTCGACGCGCTGGGTCGGTGTGCCCATCTTCAGGAGCACCCGCGCGACGGTCGAGGCGTCGTCGAGGATCGTGCCGAGGACCAGCGTCACGAGATCGTCGCGCTGCTCGGGCGAGAGCGTGCCGACGAGGCCGAGATCCAGAAAGCACAGCGTGCCCTCGTCGTCGATGAGGATGTTGCCGGCGTGGGGATCGCCGTGGAAGAAGCCGTCGAGGAAGACCCCTCTGCACATCGCGTGAAGGATCTCCTCGATCGCGTGGCGCGCCTCGTCGCTCTCCGGCGTCAGGTCGCGGACCGGCTTGCCCTCGAAGTACGTCATCGTGAGCACGGTGCGGCAGCTCAGCTCGGGGAGCGGCACCGGCACCGTGACGGGGCGCTTCGGATCGAGGAGCTGGCGCGCCCGCACGAGGTTCGAGAGCTCCGCCGTGAAGTTGAGCTCGCGCAGGAGGCTCTGCTCGAACTCGCGCACGATCGACGAGGGCTGGATGAGGGCGAGCTCCTCGATGCTCGACTCGAGGCCGCGCGCCGCGAGGTAGAGGAGATCGAGATCGCCTCGCATCACCTCGCCGATGCCGGGCCGCTGCACCTTCACGACGACCTTCTGGCCCTCCTTGGTCTTCGCGAGGTGGGTCTGGCCGATCGAGGCGGTGGCGAGCGGCTCCTCGTCGAGCTCGGCATAGATCTCTTCGAGCGGCTGGCCGAGGCCCTGCTCGATCACCTTCTTCACTTGCTCGAAGGGGATGGCCGGCGCGTCGTCCTGCAGGGTCGAGAGCGCCTTCACGTAGTCGCTCGGCAGGAGATCCGAGCGCATCGAGAGGACCTGGCCGAGCTTGATGTAGGTGGGGCCGAGCGCGCCGAGCAACCTGGTGAAGCGCTCCGCGGGCGTCCCGCGCGCCTCCATCGCGTCGCCCGACGCGATGCCGAGCTGCGCCGCGAAGGGCATGCGCAGGAGCACCTCGCCGAAGCCGTGGCGTGCCACGACGACCGCCACCTTCCGCAGGCGCGCGACATCGCGGATCGCGACGCCGAGGATCGACTTGGTCTCTGTCTCCGCCATCGCTCCTGGTCGCGCGGAGCCTACGCCATGCCCCCATTCGGGGCGAGCGGCGCCGCTCGACGGATCACGGGGACGCGCGCACTTACGGCTCGACGCCGAAGGCTTCGTCGTACGGGCAGGTCGAGCTCTCGAGCTCCTCGAGGTCGCTACGCCTGGAGGCGACGCCAGTCGAGGAGATCCACCTGCTCCTCGGCGAGCGTGTACTCGACCTCGCTCCTCCAGCCGGCGCGGTCGCCGCCGATCTGGAAAGGGACCGAGCGCGAGAAGACCGCGCGGGCGCGAGTGAGCATCCACGTGTGCATGTTCTTGAGCGGGTGCTGGCCGCGCCACAGCGCAGGAGAGTGCAGGGTCGCCTCGATGGCGTTGCCCGCATAGACCCGCATGCAGAAGCGGCGCGGAACGAGGCCGGCGAAGGGGAACGCGCGGAACTCGAAGCCCCACTGAGGCGCGGTGCCGGCCGCGCAGACGCTCGCCGGGCCGCGGTAGAGCACCGCGCCGTGCTTGGCGTGAGGGAGCGGCACCGGGCGACCATCATCGTCGATGCCGATCGCGTCCTCGCCGGTGTTGATGAGCTCGACCTCGGGCAGGGTGCGGCGCGCGAGCGCGTAGCGCGGGATGGTGCGCGTCGTGAGGCCTTGCAGGTAGCCGGCGAGGCCATGGCGCCACTTGCGCGGCAGCACGCCGAGACCGGTCTTCTGCGCGTGGAAGTCGTCGATGATCTCGGCGTCCCAGCCGGTGCCGGCGAAGTGCGCGAGCGTGCCGTCGACCTCCACGAGGTCGAAGCGTTGCGACGGCAAGACGCCCGCCGGCAGCGCGCTGAGCTGCTCGATCGCGCGGCGCCACTTCGGCGCGCCGGTCGCTCGCGCCCAGCCGTTGCCGGTCCCGAGACGCAGGCACCCGATGGTCGCGCTCGCCGCCGGCTGCCCGCGCAGCGCGTTGATCAGCGCCACCGCGGTGCCGTCGCCGCCGGCCGAGACGAAGAGGCCCGGAGGCTCGGCGCCGAACGTCCGCGCGAAGCCGAGCGCCTCCTCGAGCGAGCGCGAGGTCATCACGCGTGCGTCCGGGAGCCGGCGACGGCACGCGCTCGCCACCGCCTCGGAGGCGCGCCCCGCACGCAGGTTGACCAACACCGCGATCTTCTCGCTCACGTCTCCAGCATGCCTCTCTCCGCGGCGCCCGGTGTCATCGTTTGGTCACCGCTCACGGCGAGCCGCGCAGCGCCACACCGTGGCGATCGCGCGTCGCGCCGTCCGAGCCTGGGCACGGCCCCTGCTTCGTGATGTCCGTTGAGGTGATAGGATGAACGGACTCATCAAGACGCTGCTCGTGCTCGCGATCATCGGCGCCATCAACTGGGGCTTGGTCGGGTTCTTCGAGTGGAACCTGGTGCAGGCGATCTTCGCCGGCAATGGCACGGAGGAAGCAACCGGGATCGAGCGGGTGATCTATTCGCTGGTCGGCCTGGCCGGCCTCGCCTCGCTGATCGCGCTGCCGCGCCTGCACACGCCCGAGCTGCGCGCTCGCCATCCCGCCACGGCCTAATCCGCATCGACAGTACGCTTCGGCTCCACACAGCCGTCGGTGAAGAAGCGTGCACCCCGCGCGAGCGGCTCCCCCGCGAGGTGAGCCGCCGCGACGCGCTCA
>JAEZBP010000283.1 GCA_023427125.1 Pseudomonadota bacterium
GGGCATCGCCGTCGGTGACACGCTCGACACCGGGACGGATGTGGCGCTGCGCGACGTCGCCGCTCTCTCGGCCACCGAGGCGCTCGTCGTCGGCGACGGCGGGACCGTGCTCCGCGTCCGAGGCGAGCGCGTCGTCGCGATGGATCCCTCGACCGACGCCGATCTCCTGGCGGCCTTCGCGCGCGGCGACGACGTCTTCGTGGTGGGCGGCGGCGGCACCTTGCTCCGGCTCCGGCACGGCACGTTCACGCGCGAAGAGGCGGGGACGAGCGTGACGCTCCGCGCGGTGGGCGGCTGCCCGAGCGGCCTCGTGTACGCCGCCGGCGATCAGGGGACGCTGCTCTACCGCAAGCGCAGCGGCGCGTGGGAGCACGTGCGGGTCAACGGCGCGGAGGCGTTCACCGCGCTCTCGTGCGATCACGGGCGCGTCGCGGCGGCGCGGCGCGACGGGAGCCTGCTCCTCGTGAGCGGCAACGAGACGGTCGCGCTGCCGACGGCGTTCGAGAGCGCCTGGCACGCCGTCGCCGGGGGCCCCCGCGGCCCGAGCTGGCTCGTCGGCGCGGGCGGCAGGCTCGCGACGATCGAAGAGGATCACGTGCGCACCCGGACGGCCGGGCCGACGGTGCCGATCCGCGATCTCGGGAGCATGGGCGGCGCGCTCGTCGCGGTGGGCGAGTGGGGCCGCATCCTGCGCGAGCGGGAGCGCGGCCTCGAGCAGGTGAGCTCGCCGACCGAGGCGGGGCTCGCGGCCGCCATCCAGATGGGCGAGGGGCGCGTGATCGCGGTCGGCGACTTCGGCGCGATGGTGGACATCCGCTTCGATCGCGCGGAGCTCTTGAGCGCGCCGACGCAGACCTCCCTGCGCGACGGCGTCGCCGAGGGCGACGAGCTGCTCGTGGTGGGCGCGAGCGGGCAGATCCTGCGCGGACCGCTCGGCCTGCTCACGAGCGAGATCGTGCCCGACGTCGGCGACCTGTGGAGCGTCGCGGGCACGCCGAGCGACGCGATCGCGGTCGGCGAGAGCGGCGCGATCCTCCGCTTCGTGGGCGGTCGGGTCGAGCGGCTCCGCTGCGCGAGCGACGTGACCCTGCGCTCGGTGATCCGCGCCGCCGGCGCGGCGTGGGCGGTCGGCGACCAGGGTCGCGTGGTCCGCATCGAGGGGAACGCGTGCGTGGAGGAGCGCCAGGAGGGACCCACGCTCCACGTGATCGGGCTCGGTCCCGACGGCCGCCTCCTCGCTGGCGGCGACGAGGGAGTCGTGCTGGCGCGGGGGACCGAGGGCGGCTGGGCGCCGGCGGACGTCGACGTCGGGGACGCGAGCGTCCGCGCGATCTGGAGCGACGACCGCTACGTCTATCTCGGCGGCACCGGCGGCGTGCTGGTGCGCCACATCCGCGTCGACGGAACCGAGTGAGTCAGTCGCGCAGGGTCGAGCGAAGGGTCAGCACCGGGCAGGACGCGTGGCGGACGACGCGCTCCGCGACGCTGCCGATCACGAGGTGCTTGAGCCCCGTGCGGCCGTGCGTCGCGATCACGATGAGGTCGGCGCCGATCTTCTCCGCGTAGCTGCAGATCGCCCGCGCCGCCGAGGTGTCGTTGAGGATCACCTTGTCGGCGACCTCCACGCCGGCGAGGCGCTCCTTCTCGAGCTCCGCGAAGCTCCGCGTGACGGCCTGCTCGATCTCGTTGTCGAGCGTCTTCTGCTGCGCCGGGCTCCACCCGACCGACGCAGGCGGACGCAGCGCGTCGGGATCGTGCACGTGGACCAGCGTGAGCTTCGCCCCGAGCTCGCGGCCGAGCATCGCGGCGGCGTCCACCGCTAGGTTCGACGCCTGGGAGAAGTCGGTGGGCACGAGGATGTGAGTCGCGAACGCCATGCGCCCGAGCGTAGCAGGGTGAGGCGTGGCGGTCCGCATCGTCGTGGCGCCTGCGCACGCGGCGAGGGTCGGCAGCCCTGCACCGCCGGCGCTGGTGCGATCGGTGCATCGTGCTACGGCACCAGCACCATGCCGGACATCCGCCGCATCCTCTGCCCCGTCGACTTCTCCCCCGCGTCCGAGCGCGCGCTCGACTTCGCGGTGGATCTCGCCAAGTCCCTCGGGGCGGAGATCGATCTGCTCCACGTGTACCAGCTCCCGGTCTACGCGCTGCCCGACGGCGCGATGATGGCGGGGCCCGAGTTCACCACGCGGGTCACGACCGAGTCGCAGCGGGCGTTGACAGAGCTCTGTGAGACGCGCGCCGCAGGGGTGACCATGAAGACGCACCTCATCGAGGGCATCCCCTATCGCGAGATCGTCCGCATGGCCGAGGAGGTCGGCGCCGATCTCGTGGTGGTGGGCACGCACGGCAGGACCGGCCTCCGCCACCTCTTGCTCGGCAGCGTCGCCGAGCGCGTGGTGCGTAGCTCGAAGGTGCCCGTGATCACGGTCCCGAGCTCCGCCGAGTAAGCCACACAGAGAGCTCGGCCCGCGACTTCATCCATCGGGCGACAGCTCGGACGCGCCATCGGCGCGATCAAGAGCGGTCGCCCGCCGCGTTGCTGCGCGCGCTCGGCCACGACTCGCGCGCGATGCGCGATGCGCCGGCCGTACGGGGGTGCGGAGTCTTGTTGGCCGGCGGCGCGCGCCCATCGATTCGAGTACGCGCGAGCGCGACGTTCGGCGTGCGCGACCGGAGGTGGACGGTGGGGGGAATGCGTCTCCGAGCAGTGTGGGTTGCCGCGCTCGTCCCTGTGCTCGGCGCGTGCAACGACGCCGAGGTCCGTGGGTTTCACATCGAGACGATCGACTTCCACTCCGCGCGCAGATCGATCGAGGAGGGGCCGACGCGCGTCGAGCTCGAGCTCTACTCGACCTGGGCCCAGCGCATCGCACGCGAGATGAAGCTCGAGCCCGCGCACCGCGCGACCGACGACGAGCGGATCGAGAGCCGCGTCATCAACCCCGGCTTCGAGGGCCTCGTCGTCGAGGGCGGGTGCCACGGAGCCATGACCCTCGATCTGCTCGGCGTGGAGGTCGCGTTCGACGAGCACACACGCTTCGAGGATCAAGACGGCAGCCGCATCACGTGCGTCGAGTTCGTGACGCTGGTCGAGTCGTACCTCGCGCTCGGGCAAGAGCCGCAGATCACGGCCGAGCGGCGGCCGCCGGCGTCCCCGCAAGACCCGAACGACACTCGCTTTCTCGCGGACGAGATCGAGCTCGACGACGAGGACGACGACGGCGATCTACGGCCCGAGCTCTCGCTCCAGCTCGGCCCCGCCAACATCGTGAGCTGCGCCGACCTGTTCTCGCCGCCCAGCGACTGCGTGGGTGCGGTGCGTGCGCTCGGCGCCGTCTTTGCGCTCGGGGGTGGCTCGACGCAGTACAAGGTCGCCGACCCCGAGCCGCGCCTCAGCGCGCGCTTCGACGGGATCGTCCGGTCGGTGAGCCTCGAGGCGCGCGAGATCCGCCTCACGACCGGCACGGTGCTGCGCCTCGTGCGCGGCAGCGAGGTGAAGTGGGGTGAAGCGGAGGGCGCGACCCTCATCACCTCGCTCGCGGACGCGGAGGCCTCGCTCGACCTCGGCCGCCTCGTGCAGGCGCACGGGACCGCGGACATCCTCGCCACCGATCCGCTGGTGCTCTGGGTGCGAGAGGTCGAGCTCGAGGTGGAGCGCGATCTCTCGGAGGACGACTTCCGCAACATCGTCGAGATCGAGGGCGAGGTGCTGGGTGTCGACGTCGAGGCCGGCTTCGCGATGCTCCCCTTCGACACGCGCCTGCGGATCACCGAGGTCTCCGCGCTCGAGGGTGACTTCCGCGCGATCGCCGAGGTCGGCAGCGCGATGTACGCGGGGCGGCGGATCCGGGTCGACGCGCGAGTGGTCGTAGAGGAGATCCAGAACCCGGTGCTCGTCACGCGGGCCGACCGCGCCACCTTCGTCGCCGATCGCTAGAATCCGCGCCCCGAGGTTCGATCCCGCCCGATCGCCGGGGACTCCACCTTCTGTCGTCCATCGACCCCCGGAAGGAGCTTCGGGCCGGGAGTACTAGTACCTGGGATCCTAAGTTCGTTCCGGGTTACCCAGGACGTCCTCCACCGTCCACGGGAACGAGTCGACGACCATGTCGACGAGCTCGTCGCGCTGCGCGCGGAAGGGCGTCTTCTCCCAGCGCTCGCCGCGCGTAGACATGTCGAGCCACCACAGGTGCACAGTGTCGCGGCGTAGGCGGAAGTGCTTCCAGGGGCGGTCCTCGGGCCCGGACTCGACGATGATGGCCGCGCCGTGCTTTCGGGCGCGCAAGTGCTTGAGGCCGCGGGCGTGTAGGCGCCGAGCGACGGCGTCGCACTCGTGCTTCTCGATGGGGCGGGGCATCGTCGGGCGACTCAAGCCGCCTGACGAGTCTGAGACTGCGGCACCCTCCAAGTCCAGCGGAACGGGTGCCGCTCGACTTGGTTCCACCGTCGCGTGAACGCGTCGACGGTCCAACGCTGCCGCTCAGGCGTCGCGTAGTCCCCGTGCTCCAGCACGCGGCGCTGGAGGATCGAGAACCAGATCTCGACCTGGTTCAGCCACGACGCGTGCTTCGGCGTGTACACGAACCGGAAGCGGCCACCGTGCCGCGCGTTGAACCGAGTCCAGCGCTTGTCCTTGCCGTCGTAGTGGATGTTGAGGTTGTCCCATACGACGATCACCTCGCGGTCTCGATATCGCGCGGCGACCTCGTCCATGAACGACACGAGCGCATCGCCGGTCCGCTGCGGAACCACGCGCCCGACCACCTCGCCTGTGCGGATGTCGAACGCCGCGAGGAGCACCTGGACGCCGTGCCGCTTGTACTCGAACTCGTAGCGCACGTTCGCGTTGCGCCGACCCACGTGGGTCGGATGGATGCGCTCGAGTACCTGCATCGGCTTCTCGTCGATGCAGAGAACCACGGCGTCCTGTGGGGGAGCGAGGTAGAGCTCGCAGATCCGCTTGGCCTTCGCTTCGAAGCCCGGGTCCGGGCTGTGCAGCCACAGTCTCACCCGGTGCGGCCGCAGTTCGGCGTTGCGTAGGATTCGTCCGACTTCGCTCACGCTCAGCCGCACGCCCGTCCAGAGCGCCAGGGCCTCCGCGAGCGCACGCCGCGTCCAGACTTCGCGGAACGGCGTGAACACACCGTCGGGCCGATCACAGGCGATCTGGATGAGGCGGCAGCGCACCCACGTCGGAACGCGCGGCGGGCGACCCGAGCGGGGCTCGTCCTCGAGCCCGGCCAGCGTGGGGTTGGCGCCGAAGCGCTGTTTCCACTTCCGCACCGTTCGCTCGTCGCAGCCCACCCGGCGAGCGATCTCCAGCGTCCCGACGCCTCGGCGCGCCAGGAGGATCATCCGTGCTCTCTGCACGAGCACGAAGGCGACTCGCTGTCGGCGCGCGAGCAGCTTCAGCTCGCGGTAGACCGCGCGCGGCATG
>JAEZBP010000328.1 GCA_023427125.1 Pseudomonadota bacterium
GCGTGATGCAGTCCGCGCCCTCCGTCGGCGCGGCGGGCGCCTCGGCGATCGGAGCCTCAGGCGCGGGCACGATCGCCGGCGCGATCGGTGCGGGCACGATCGGCGCAGGCGCGGCCGGCGCAGGCGCGGCCGCGACCGCCGGAGCGGGCGGGGGGATCGAGGCGAAGACCTGGGTGACGTACACTCCCCGCTCGGTGCGGAGCGCGGCGAGCCCGACGTGCGTCGCGTCCGAGCTCATCATGTTCCCGCGGTGCGCGTCGCTCCCGATCAGCGCCTCGTGCGCCTCGGCGGCGGTGCGGTGCAGGGCCACGTTCTCCGCGATCGTCGCTGCCGTCACGCCGGCGCGACGCACCCGATCGCTCGGGGTGCCGGTCGACTCGGAGACATGCGTCAACGTGCCCTGCGACGCCATGTCGCTCGAGTGGACGCGCGCGGCGGCGTCCAGCGCGTCGTGCCGGGACAGCGGCGGCAGGCTCTGGGCGGCCCGCATCGCGTTGATGCGGGCGAGCATCTGCTGCTCGCCGGCGGAGTCGAAGTCCTGCGCGCTGGCCAGCCCGCTCGTGAGCAGCAGACAAGAGGCGAGGACGGCGGAGGTGATGAGCTGTCGTCTCATGGTGGCCGTGGCGTCAGGGTAGCAACGCACGCGCCACGACGCTCAGGGGCACATGCCTGTTCGCTTGCGCACCCATCGCGAACGTCCGTTCACATGGCGCGTGCCATCACGCCGTTGACACCGAGGGGGTCGGAGCCCACAAAGCGCGGGTGTCTCACGACGCCCGCTGGCTCTCGCACACGGCCGGAGCTCGCGCCCTCGACGACGCGGTGCTCTGCCTCCGAGGCGAGGACGCCCGCACCTGGCTCTCGGGCCAGGTGACCAACGACACCCGCGGCATGTCCGCCGGCTCGGCCGTCTACGCGCTGGTGCTCGACGGGCGCGGCAAGATCCTCGCGGACGTCTGGGTCCTCGACGGCGGCGACGAGGTGCGGCTGGTCGTCCCCCGCGAGACCACGGCCGAGCTGCAGAAGCACTTCGAGAAGTACATCGTGATGGAGGACGTCGAGCTCGCGGTCGCCGACGAGGCCGTCCTCACCGTGCAGGGCCCGCGGTCCGGCGAGGCCATCGAGCGGGCGGGGCTGCCGGGCTTCGCTTGCGATCGCCTCGGATATGGCGGCCGGGACGTGCTCGTGCCGGCGGCCGATCGCACGCGCGCCCACGCCGCGCTCGTCGCGGCGGGCGAGGCGCTCGGCGGGGGTGAGGTCGACGAGGCCGCCTGGGAGCTCGCGCGCCTGCGCGCGGGGAGGCCGCGCTTCGGCGCCGACTTCGGCCCGGCCAACTACCCACAGGAGGCCGGGCTGAAGCGGATCGCCGTGTCCTTCGAGAAGGGCTGCTACCTCGGCCAAGAGGTGGTCTGCACCTTGGAAAGCCGCGGCCAGCTCAGCCGCCACCTCGTGCGCATCGAGTCCGATCATGAGCTCACGGCGGGCCTCGACCTCCGGCTGGAGGAGCAGGTGGTGGGGCAGATCACGTCGGCGCGCCGCGACCCGGAGGCTGGGCGGGTCCTCGCGCTCGGCTACGTCAAGCGGCGGGCCGCGGCAGCCGACACGACGCTCGCGACCGATCGCGGGGAGTGCATCGTCCGCGGCTTTGCCGACGCTGGTCACGCGACGAGCGCGGCTTTATAGTGCGGTCGCGACTCTGCAAGGCTCACACGGGAAGACGATCATGATTTCGCTCACGACGAAGGCCAGCGAGAAGGTCAAGGAGATCCGCGAGGCCGAGGGCCTCGGCGAGCAGGGCCTGAGGGTGCGGATCATCGGCGGAGGCTGCTCTGGCTTCAGCTACGACCTCTTCTTCGAGGACGAGACGACCGAGCTCGACCAGACGTTCGAGTCGGAGGGAGTGCAGCTGCACGTCGACATGATGAGCATGCAGTACCTCGAGGGGACGATGATCGACTACGTCGAGGGCCTGCACGGCGCCGGGTTCAAGTTCGTGAACCCGAAGGCGAAGTCGACCTGCGGCTGCGGGTCGAGCTTCAGCGCGTAGGCGACCTCCGCTCCGCTCGTGCTCTCGAGAGCCTCCGCCACCCCTGCCCTCCAAGGGCTGGGTGCCGGGGGCTTCTTCGTGTCCTGCGCCGAAAGGGTGCCGCCGCGCGACATCCGTCCGTTACGAAACGTTGTGACTCGAGGCGGGGTCTTCTCTGCCGAGCCTTCACAGTTCTTCACTGAAGCGTCCTCCTGAGGAGGCTACGGTGGGCGAACGAAGGGCTTGACCCGAGCCGAACCAGACGTTACGTAACGTAAGCTTTGGTTCGGTTACCCAGGAGGAGCGATCGATGGCAACGTCCGAGCATGATCCGGCGCTCACGCGCTATCTCGAGCGAGTCCGGCAGCTGCCGACCCTCAGCCGCGAGGCTGAGCACGAGCTGGCGCTGAAGGTCCAGGCCGGTGACCAGGACGCGGCCGATCGCCTGGTGGAGTCGAACCTCCGCTTCGTGGTGGCGATGGCCATCCAGTACCGCCGCTACGGCATCCCGATCGCCGAGCTGCTCGCGGAGGGCAACCTCGGCCTGATGATGGCCGTGAAGAAGTTCGATCCGCACCGGGGCACCCGCTTCGTGACCTATGCCGGCTACTGGATCCGGGCGTACGTGCTGGATCTGGTGGTGCGCTCCACGACGATGGTCGGCGCCGGCTCGGGGCCCTTGCGCAGCAAGCTCTTCTTCCGGCTCCGCCGCGAGCGCGCCAAGGTCGCCAACCTCTCGAGCGATCCGCGCGAGCGGCTCGCGCTGCTCGCCGGCCGCTTCGAGGTGACCGAGGAGAAGATGGAGGAGATGCTCCGGCGCATCGACTCGCGCGACGTCTCGCTCTCGACGCCGCTCCACGACGACACCAGCGCCACGATGCTGGACGCGCTCCCGGAGACCGACGAGGGTCAGGAGGTCACCTACCTCGACGCCGAGCGCAAGCGGCTGATCGAGCGCCACCTCGGCAGCGCCCTCGGCGGGCTCGACCGGCGCGAGCGCTACATCCTCGAGCAGCGCTTCATGCAGGACGACGACGTGTCGTTGGCCGATCTCGGCCGGGAGCTCGGGGTCTCGCGAGAGCGAGCCCGGCAGCTCGAGGCGCGCGCCAAGAAGAAGCTGAAGAAGCGCCTGGAGATGCTCGAGCTCGACGCCGCGTAGAAGGCACCCTCGCGATCGCGGGAGGGCTAGCGTATCGTCGGCTCTTCTCGCGAGACGACCGATGGGCGACGGCAAATGCGGCGACTCCACGGCGGACGTGGTCCACGGCAGCGAGGGGCGCGCGGGCGGGGACGCGTCGCTCGAGCGAGTGCTCGGCGAGTTGGAAGACGAGCTCCGTCTCGAAGACGCGAAGAGCTCGTCGGCGCGGCGCGACAAGTCCATTCCGCCGCCGCTCCCGCGCAAGGGCGCGCCCACCCCCTCGGGCACGCGACCGCACACCTCCTCGCTCCCACCCCCGCTGCCGAGCACGCGCCCGTCC
>JAEZBP010000403.1 GCA_023427125.1 Pseudomonadota bacterium
GGCGAACGGAGAGGGTCTGCGCAGAGCGGAAGAGCCTCTGCGTGCAGCGCGGGAGGGTCTTCAGCGAGCGGCAGGACGGTCTCGGGCCGTGGGCGAACGGCCGGTGCAAGCGAGGCGAGGGTCTGCGGGCGCCCGAAGACGGCCTCGGCTGCTTTTCGGAGGGTCTGCGATTGGCTCGACAACCCTCGACGCGGCCCCACGATAGCGCCGTGAACGCCCGCAGCGCGCCGCGCAAGATCGTGATCGCCAAGGCCGGCTCCTACGATCGGCTGCGCGTCGAGCCGATCGCGGCGCCGAGGCCAGGCCCGAACGAGGTGGTGATCGACGTGCGCGCGAGCGGCGTGAACTACGCCGACGTCATCGTGCGGATGGGGCTCTACGCGTCGGCCAAGGAGCTGGTCGGCTGGCCCATCACGCCGGGCTTCGAGGTCGCGGGGATCGTGCGCGCCGTGGGAGCCGAGGTGAAGGACCTCGAGGTCGGCGCGCGCGTGCTCGCCGTGACCCTCTTCGGCGGCTACGCGTCGGTGCTCGCGGTGCCGCGGCATCAGGTGTTCGCGTTGCCCGAGTCGCTCGACTTCGAGCGAGGCGCGGCGCTCCCGGCGGTCTTCCTCACCGCGCACTTCGCGCTGCGCTTCTTGGCGCATCCGCGCCCCGGCGATCGGGTCCTCGTGCACTCGGCCGCCGGCGGCGGCGGCGGCAACCTCGTCCAGCTCGCCAAGCTCGATGGCTGCGAGGTCACCGGCGTGGTCGGCGGCACCCACAAGGTCGAGGCCGCGCGCGCGCTCGGGTGCGACCACGTGATCGACAAGTCACGCGAGGATCTCTGGCGCCGCGCCGAGCAGATCTCCGCGCGCGGCTTCGACGTCGTCCTCGACGCGAACGGCGTCGCCACGCTGAAGGGCAGCTACGAACACCTGCGACCGGCCGGCAAGCTCGTGATCTACGGCTTCGCCACCATGATGCCCAAGACCGGCGGCCGGCCCAACTACCTCAAGCTCGCCGCCGACTACCTCCGGACGCCGCGCTTCAACCCGCTCGATCTCACGAATCAGAGCAAGAGCGTCCTCGCGTTCAACCTGAGCTACCTCTTCGATCGCGACGACATCCTGCGCGAGGGCATGGCCGAGCTCGCCACGCTGCTCGGGCAGGGCAAGCTCGTGCCGCCGGCGGTGACGACCTACCCGCTCGACGAGGTCGCGCGGGCCCACCGGGACATCGAGTCGGGCCGCACCATCGGCAAGCTCGTTCTCCTGCCTTGAATCGGCGCCCACAAAGGTTCGGCGTCACCGATCCCCGTCGTCCGACGGGGCGGAGGCCACCAAAGGCTCGGCCTCACCGATCGGATGCTCGGACTTGGAGGAAGCCACCAGAGGCTCGGCGTCATCGATCGGGTCCTCGGACGGGACGGAAGCGACCAGAGTTTCGGCGTCACCGATCGCAGCGTCCGGCGGGGAGCGAACCACCGCGGGCTCGACTTCGTCGAGCGAATCACCGGAGGCTTGCGTCGACGGTTCGTCGTCGCCGCTCGGTTGGTCGGGAGCGGAGGGCCGGTCGCCGGGACGCGGCTCAGTGAGAGGCACGTCCGTCTCGTCGCGCAGCAGCTTACGCCCGTCGGTCAACCGACCGAACAAGTAGTAGAGCCCTGGGATGACAACTACACCCACGATGGTCCCCAAGAGCATCCCGCCGACGCCAGTGACACCGATGGTACGGCTGCCGAGCGCGCCGGCGCCGTGGGCGAAGATCAGCGGAAACAGGCCGGCGACGAAGGCGAACGATGTCATCTGGATGGGTCGGAAGCGGAGCATTCCCCCCTCGACCGCCGCGTCCTTGAGCGACGCGCCTTCGTGTCGCCGCTGGACGGCAAATTCCACGATCAGGATCGCATTCTTCCCAAGCAACCCGACGAGCATGATCAAGCCGAGCTGGGCCCAGACGTCGTTGGATAGCCCGGCCGCCTGCAGGAGGAGAAACGAACCGAAGATTCCGATCGGAAGCGACAGTATGACCGCGAGCGGAATAAGAAAGCTCTCGTACTGCGCCACCAGCACCAGATAGACGAACACGACGACGATCAGGAAGATGTAAAGGGCCGCGTTCCCCGAACGTGACTCGTCCCAGGAGAGACCCTCCCAGCCGAGATCGTACCCTCGAGGCAGCGTCTGAGCGGCGACCTCTCGCACCGCCTGAATGGCCTGCCCGCTCGAGTAGCCGTGGGCAGGAACGAGCTGGATGGCAGCCGAGGGGTACAAATTGTACCGGGTGATCTCGTTGAGCCCCTGCCGCCTACGGATCTGCATGAAGGACGAGTATGGGACCATTTCCCCCGCCTCGTTCTCAACGAAGAGCTCGTCCAGGTCGGTGGGCATCCGCCGAAAGTCGGGCCACGCCTGGACGTAGACCTTATAGAACTGATTGAACCTGACGAACCCCTGCTCGTACGTGCTGCCGATGAGAATGTTGAGGTTCTCGAGCGCGGTCTCGATGGTCACGCCTTTCTGCATCGCCACGTCGTTGTCGATGATCAGCTCGTACTGGGGGTAGTCGGCGGCATAGAACGTAAAGAGAGTTCCGACCTCCTCGCGCTCGCGCAGGGCGTCCATGAGCTCGTCGGTCACCTCTCCGAGTCGTTCGTAGTCGGCCGTACTCGACTGCGTCTGGTCGAGCACACGCAGCGAGATGCCGCCAGCCGCGCCGAACCCTGGAATCGCCGGCGGCTCGAAGAACTCCAGCTTGATGTCGGTGATCCCTCGAGCCCTCTCCTCGAGCTCCTCGATGATCTCGGTTGCGGTGAGCGAGCGCTCGGACCAGTCCTCGAGGTTGATGATGGCGGTGCCCGCGTTCGATCCCCGGCCTTCGGTCAGGATCTCGTACCCGGCCACCGAGGTAACGGAGCGCACCCCCTCGATCTGGCGGGCGATCTCCTGCAGCTCCTGGGACTTCGCGTTCGTGTACTCAAGGGTCGAGCCGGGAGGCGTCTGAAGGACCGCGTAGATGACGCCCTGGTCCTCCCCCGGGATGAAGCCGCTCGGTAGCAGGGTATTCTCCCCCACGATGCCAACACAGAAGACGCCAACGACAGCCATGGTCAATAGCCGGCGCGCGACGATAGGCCTCAACACCCGGCCGCCATAGAACTTCGTGAGATTATCGACGGCACGGCTGAAGGGCGCCTGCACGACGGGAACCACGAGGATCAAGAGGCCAATGGGACCCCACAGATCGTAGGCCAGGTAGGCGAGACCGGCCATCACCGGCCCACCCAGGACGGCGTAGAGCAGAAGCTTCCGGCGGCTCATCTCCTGAAGCTGGCGCCATAAGCTCTTCCTGACCTCATCGCCATGCCCCGACGGCTCATGCCGGTGGGGTTTGAGGATCATCGCACAGAGGACCGGCGTGAGCGTCAGGGCGACCACACCCGAGAGAATGATGGTCGAAGCCATCGTTACGCCGAACTGACGGTAGAAGACGCCGACCGGCCCGGGGATGAACGTCACCGGCACGAACACGGCGGTCATCACGAGCGTGATGGCGATGATGGCGCCGCTGATCTCCTTGATCACCTCCATCGTGGCGCGATAGGGCGAGAGATCTGTCGCCGCCATCTTGGCGTGCACCGCCTCGACCACGACGATCGCGTCGTCGACCACCACGCCGATGGCCAAGACCATGGCGAAGAGCGTGATGAGGTTGATCGAGAAGCCCATCAGCTGCAGGACGAAGAAGCTGCCGATGAGCGACACCGGTACGGCCAGCGTCGGGATGAGCGTAGACCGGAGATCGCCGAGGAACATGTAGACGACGAGCGACACCAGAATGAACGCCTCGAGCAATGTATGGAGAACCTGCTCGACGGAGGCGTCCACGAATCTGGAGACGTCGTAGGCGATCTCGTAGTCCATACCGGGAGGGAACGATCCCCTCATCCCCTCGAGCGTCGCCTTGATTTCCTCGATGACCTCGGCGGCGTTGGAGCCCGGGGTCTGCTTGAGGACGATGGATGCAGCAGGGTGACCGTCGAGGTCCGAGTAGACGTCGAAGAACTCCGAGCCGAGCTCGATGCCATCGTGGTCTGCGGTGCCCTCAACGTCACCATGACCTTCGCCGTCTCGTGCCTCCCCTTCTTCATCGCCGACGGGCCCGGCGCTGGGGGGTCGGACACAGACGTCCCTGAGCCGCAGGATCTCACCGTCTGGGTTCGCCCTCAGGATGATGTTGCCGTACTGCTCGGGCTCGGTGTACCTACCGATATAGGTCAGCACATACTCCCGCGATTGCGAGGTCATTCCCGTGGCCTGACCGAGCCGGCCCGGCGAGCCGATGATGCTCTGCTGGGCCATGGCCTCCATGACGTCCTCGACGGATACGTGGTAGGCGCGCATGCGCTCTGGGTTCAACCAGATCCGCATCGCGAAGGTCCGGTTTCCGAGGTTTACCGGAATTCCCATGCCGCGAATTCGCTTGAGCACGGGCATGAGGTAGACGTTCGCGTAGTTGTAGAGGTCCGTCTGATCTGCGTTCGGGTCCGTGCTGTAGAGGTTCAGGTACATCAGCATGCTCGGCACGACCTGGCTGACGAGGATGCCCTCCCGGACCACCAGCGGCGGGAGCCGACTCAACATGATGTTGACCCGGTTCTGAACGTTAACGACGTTGATACTCGGATCCGTGCCCGGCTCGAAGAAGACTCGTATGGTCGCTTCTCCGGCGCTCGTGGCGTCGGAGACGATATAGCGCATGTCCTGGACGCCGTTGATCGACTGCTCCAGCGGGATCAGGACCGAGTCGACGAGGACGTTGGCGCTCGCTCCGGGATAGGCGACAGAGACGTAGACGGTCGGCGGTGCGACGTCCGGAAACTGCGCGACCGGGAGGGTCGAGATTCCCAATCCACCCAGGAACATGACGATGATGGAGACGACGATCGACAGCGCGGGTCTTGTTAGAATATTCTTGAACATAGGCCTCGACCACGAGGGCGACGCTAAGTCGCTACGCGGCTCTCCTACTCGGCGTGATGTCGCATGTTCGCCAGGGAGTCGTCTGGCGTGATCCACTCGGCGGTCACGTGCTCACCATCGTGGACCTGTCGCGCGCCATCGAGGACATACCTATCGCCCGCGGCCAGGCCGCTGCCGATGACGAAGATGTCGTCGGCCTCGTGCGCGACGGTGATCTCACGCTGATGAGCTACTCCGTCTTCTCCGACGACGTAGACGTACTGCCTGTCGAGAACGTCGAACACGGCCCGCTGAGGGATGACAGGAACGTCGTGCAGCGCCTGGTTGATCAGGAGGGTGCCCGTCTGACCGTGTCGTAGCAGCGCGTCCGGACTCGGAAAGTCGGCTCGGAACTGGACGTTCCCCGTCTCGCTGTCGAACGTGGACTCGACCGTGACCGTGTCGCCGGCGACTTGGTCGAAGAGAGCACCGTTGGCCAGGCGGAGCTGGATGGTGGCCCCGGGGAACCGGAGCAGCTGGGGATTTCCAGGTTCGCTGGCGGCTGGAAGTGTCCGGTATCGAAGGTATTCGGCCTCCGGCACGTTGAAGTACACCCACATTACATCGTTATCGGACAAGGTGGTGAGTATGTCGCCACGCTCGACAAGGCTCCCTTGTTGGAGATACTGCCGGCCTATAATCCCGTCGTAGGGCGCCGTGATGTTGGTGAACCCGAGCTCTGCTTCCGCCAGGGCCATCTCCGCCCGAACGCGGTCCCGTTCGGCCGTCGAGAGAGCCAGCTCCTGCGGAGACACCACACGCTCCTCAACGAGCTGTCGCGTGTTTCGAAGCTGGATTTCGGCCCGACTGAGCTCCGCCCTCTCGGCGTCGAGCCGAGCCCGGTAGAGAATAGGGACGATCCGGAACAACAGCTGGCCTGCTTGGACCCGCTGGCCCTCGTGGACCGGGATCTCCTCCAGGTAGCCCTCGTCCAGGGCGCGGACTTCGATGTGGCGGCGCGAGTGGATCTGACAGACGAACCCCTTACTCGTCGGAACGTCTCTCACGGCTGGGCTGCTCAGCACGATGGGGTGGTGGGGCTCGTGTCCCTCGTCCTGAGCGCCGGCCGCGTCGCAGCCGGTTAAAGCGAGCGAGACGAGGATGAGTACGGACATGCGAGTGGTTACGCGCCTCCTCGAGGTGGACGGAGTCTGGTAGGTCACCGCTTCTGCGATTCTCACGCCTGTTCTCCCGACTCGGCGTCGGCGCTGCGCCGCCCCGGGTCAGCCTGTCGCCGTCCGCCTACCAGCGCCTGGTAGAGCGTGACTGCGGTAGTCTTCTGTCGCTGGAGTCACGCTCGCTAACTGCGTAGACGCTCGCCTTCGAAATCCGACACTTCGACCGCTTGCCGCCTGCGGCGGCGTCCAGCGCGATCATGGCGTGCCTCCCGGCACGGTCCTCGCGGCGGCAGGCTCGGGCTCATCGCGTCGCCAGCCTCCGCCGAGCGCCTGGTAGAGGCCTACGGCCGCTGACAATTGGCGGTTCTTGGTCTCGATCAGCTCGAGCTGGGCCTCCAACGATTCGCGCCGCGCCGTCAGGACCTCGAGGTAGTCGGCGCGGGCCGCGTTGAACAAGCGGGTTGACATCTCCACCGACTCGCGCAGCCGCTCGACCTGCTGCACGCGCATCTCGTAGCTCCTCGCCAAGTTCTCGACGAGGTTCAGGCGACTGACAACCTCCATGTAGCCGGCAAGAATGGCCTGCTCGTATTCGAGCACCGCCTGCCTCTGACGGGCGTCAGAGCTATAGTAGCTCGCCGTGATGCCGCTCCGGTTGAACAGCGGAGCGGTCAAGCCCGCGAAGATGTTGAAGAACAACGAGCCCGGCGTGTCGATCAGCCGAGCAATGTCGAAGGACGAGTAGCCGATGGCCGCGTCGAGGCTCAGCGCGGGGAAGAACCGCGCCCTCGCCGCGGAGACGTCGAGCTGCGCGGCCTGCAGCTGAAGCTCCGCGGCGCGGATGTCCGGACGGTTCACCAAGAGCTCGCCAGGGAGCCCGGTAGAGACCGCCTGCGGGTCCATCTCCATGAACCGGTCGCTCGCGCGGGCCACCCGCTGCGGAAAGCGCCCTGCCAGAAAGTTGATGCGGTTCTCCGTCTCGACGATGCGCTGCTGGATCTCGTAGCGGCGGCTCTGAAACTCGCGGAGCTGCGCCTCGAAGCGCGCGACCGCCACCGAGGTGGTTCGTGCGGCCTGCCACTGGACCCTCACCGCCGCGAGCGCGTCTTGCTGGAGGACGATGCTGTCGTCGACCACGACGAGCTGGCGATCCAACGCCATCAGCTCGTAGTAGAGGCTCGCGATCTCCGCCACGAGCCGCGTGGCCATGAAGCGCCGCCCGTTGATGCTCGCCAGGTAACGATATGCGGCCGCGTCCGCTAGGTTGCGGAGCCGGTTCCAGATGTCGATCTCCCACGAGACGAAGATCCCGAGCGAGTAGCTCTGCAGGTTCTCGTCGAGGCCGGCCATCTCGTCGCTCGCGCCCTGGCTCGAGGCGTGGCTGACCCGCTCGACGCCAGCCCCGGTGCCGACGCCGAGCGACGGGTAGATCTCGCCGCGCCGCCCCATGACCTCGTAGCTCGCGATCAGGTTCTCCTGCACCGCGATGTTCAGCTCCTGGTTGTTCTGCAGTGCCGTGTCGATGAGGGCGACCAGGTACGGGTCGCCGAAGAAGTCGCTCCAGTCGACGACCGCCGAGCTCGAGTCGCCGCCAGCGCCGCCATCGTATGAGGACGGGACCACCGTGTTGGCCTCGCGCGCTGCACCCTGGGGCAGCGCGGGCACACAGCCCTCCAGCAGCAGGAGCACGGCGAGCACGCTCCCCGCGGCGGACCTGGCCATCACGTCAACCGTCGCCCTTCGGTGACGAGGCTCTCGCACTCGAGGAGGCTCCTGATCGCGAACGCGCCGAGGAAGATCACGACGTACGGGATCACGACTGTGAGGGCGGATCGGTTGAGAAGTTGCTGGAGCATAGGACTCGATCCGAAGCGAACGGGAGCGGAACGTATCGACGCAAAGCGCTGCGACGCCCTCCTCGGCGCCTCGAGATGCGTGAGCGCCTAGCGCGACTCGCTCCCATGACGGAACGACCCGGCCGATGGGTTCCAGGCGCTCGCTCGAGGTCTCGGCCAGTGACGGGCGGCTCCTCGACGGCGCGCCGGGCCAGGAGACGCCAAGGGCGTTCAGCCCGGGCCTCGCGTGATCTCCCGAGCGAGCCCCTGGCGCCTCGACCGCCTGGGGCCGCTACGTCTCGGACCGCCGCTCACCCAAGAGCGGCTCTCCCATGCACTCGCCGTCTACGGTTCGCGGCCGGACTCACGGACGGTCACGCAACACTCGCTTCCGTCTCGCCGGCGGCAGTCCTCCACCAGGCTTGCCTGGCGCGCACGGACTCTCAGCTCTCGCTCTCGATGAGGCCCTCGTCGCGTGCGATCGCGGAGGCGATCGGGAGAACCGCGTCGAAGGCCGCCGCGTTGCACGCGAGGATGCCGCGCTCGTTCGCGAGGCTCCCGCCGCCGTAGACGAAGGCGTCCCCGGCCAGGTCGGTGAAGCGGCCGCCGGCGGCGCGGAGGATCGCGTCGGGCGCACACGCGTCCCACGCGCTCGAGCGCGAGGAGAGGTGCACGTAGAGGTCCGCCTTACGCTCGGCGATCAAGCCGACCTTCAAGCCCACCGAGCCGCTCTGCATCTCGCTCTTCACGCCGAGGCGCTTGACGAGCTCGTCGGTGGACGCGCTGCGATGCGAGCGCGAGACCACGAGCCCGAGCTCGTCCACCGCGCTCTTCGCCGACACCGAGAGGCCGTAGGTGCGGTCCTCGATCTCGAGGAACGCGCTCTCGCCGACGACCCCGCGATAGAGCTTGTCCGAGACCGGCTGGTACACGACGCCGAGGCGCGCGCTGCCGTCGATCGCGAGGCCGATCATCACGGAGAACTCGCCGTTCTTCGCGATGAACTCCTTGGTGCCGTCGAGCGGATCCACGTACCAGCAGCGCCCGCGGCGGTACGAGTCGCTCGTGTCCTCCGACTCCTCCGCGACGATGCCGTCGTTCGGGAAGGCCTCCCGCAGCTTGCGCACGAGGTGCGCGTTCGCGCGGCGATCCGCCTCGGTGACCGGATCGGCCTTGCCCTTGTAGGCGACGTCGAAGTCGGTGGCGTAAACCTCCATGAGGAGGGCGCCCGCTTCGCGCGCGAGCTTGACCGCCTCGACGAGCTCCCGGTCCAACATGCCGGTGAAGCCTAACCCAGACCCACCCACCGCGGCCAAGAACTCGAGGAGCTACTCCGCGATGACCTCGACCTCGGTCTCGCCGCTCTCGAGGTGATCGCCCGTGTCCTCGCCCTCGGGGAGGCCCTCTTCGCGGCCCGAGCAGAAGCGCGACCAGTGGCGCATCGAGCTCGGCGTCACCGCGTTCTGCGCGCACGCGCTGTAGGCGCGCCGCGACTGCTCGAGGAAGGGGCGCGCGTGGCTGCGCATGACGTCCTGGTAGATCGCCTGGATCTCCGGCTCCTCGGCCAGCTCCTCGGGCGGCGGGATGGAGCGGAGGACGCGCGCGACGTCCTCGTACATCAGCCCGACGATCGCGCCGCCCATGATGCGCTGGCGGTGGCTCTCCTCCGCGGCGAGGTCGAGCTCGCGGCGCGCCGCCTCGATCGTGTGAGTCTTGCGCTCGAGCCAGGGCGCGAGGACCTCGTCCGACCAGAGCTCGAGGTTCCGGGCCGTCTCGTCGCGCGGCGGCTCGGGCGGCGGGATGAGGAACGACTCCGCGGCGAGCTCCCAGCCCTCGCGCATGCGCGGCGTGAACGCGGACTCCGCCACGTCGGGATCGGGCAGGCACTCCATGCTCGGGCGAGGCTCGACCTGTCCGGGATCGAGCGGGCCCGCCCGCATCGGCGTGCTCCCGCAGCCGGCGAGCAGGAGGGCGCGCGTGAGCGGGCGCATCACCACGGGAGCGTAGCCGCGATGGCGCTCTTTCAGAAGTCGACCCGGAGGCCCAGGCCGAGCCCGTGAGGGACGAGGGCGGCGCGCGGCTCGATCGGAGTGGCGATCGGCGCCTCGTCGCAGGCCGCGTCGGGGTGCGCGCGCAGGTAGCGGCGCCACCGGTCGCGCGCCCCGGTCGGGTGGAGCAGGATGCGGCCGAGGCCGAGCACCGCGCCGCCGGCGCTGTGGAGGATCGCGCCCTGCGCGCGCTCGAAGGCGAGCAGGAGGGTGCTCGCCGCGGCGGTGACGTAGAGGGTCGAGAGCGTCGCCGGCACCCAGCTGCGCAGGAAATCGGTGCTCGCGGCGGCGCGCGCGAGGATGCCCTCGCCGACCCGGAGACGGTGGAGGCGCGCCTCGGGCGTGTCGGCCCGCTGGGCGCGCATCGCGTCGCCCCCGCCCATCAGCGGCGGCAGGAAGACGACGAGGGTCGCGAGACCGAGCGTCGAGCTGGTCATGTTGACGAGCATCTCGTTACGAAACGGCTCGTCCTGCGCGGACGCGGCCAGGATGGCGGTGCCTGTCGCCATCACCGCGTGCAGCAGCGCGAAGCTGCTCCACCAGCGCCGGACCGCCGGCTCCTCCTGCCGGATCGCGCGCTCGATCACAGCCGTGCGCGCGCGCACCTCGGCGTCGCTCAGGTCGGTGCAGGTAGCCCGCTGGGCAGCCGCGCTCGAGGCGAACGACAGGGTGAGCA
>JAEZBP010000437.1 GCA_023427125.1 Pseudomonadota bacterium
AACTAGCACTAGCGGCGGTCGCCGCCCGCGTCGACGGCGAAGAAGAGCACGAGCTTCGGCTCGGTGCCGGTGCTCAGCAGGGCCGGGCCGAGGAAGAGCCCGGGGCTCAGCTCGCGCAGCTCGTCACGGATCTTGCGGATCGGCCAGGGGTTGTCGGCCACGTCGTAGTCGAGCACCACGCAGCGGCGGCCGTCGAGCGCCGACTCGCCGAAGCCCAGCTCGAAGCGGTAGCGCTCGCCGAGCAGGTGGACGCGGTTGATGCCCTGACCGGCGCGATCGTCGAAGGCCTCGAACGTCTTGCCGCGCCAGGGGAAGAACCACGCCCGGGCGAGGCTCGCCACCGCGCGGCGCTTGGTGCCCCGGCCGAGCGGCCCGGCCAGCGTGAGCATGCGGCCGCGCAGCGGCCCCGCGAGGGCGCTGAGCGAGCTCGGCGCCTGGGCCTCGCGGTAGATCCGCGTGAGCTCGCCGACGCTCGAGCCCGCCAGCACGTCGAGCGTGAGGGGCGCTGCCTCCCCGGAGCTGTGGAGCGTCGTCGCCATGCGTCCTCCTGTCCGGGGGATCGTAGCGCGTTGACAGGTGAAGGCTCCCCCCTATACTCCGCCGCCTGATTTGGCTCCCCGATCGGGGCGCCGATGTCGGCGACGTAGCTCAGTTGGTTAGAGCGGGCGTTTCATACGCGCTAGGTCAGTGGTTCGACTCCACTCGTCGCCATCTCCATGCGGAGCCCGGGGCCTCCCCCCGGGCTCTTCGTGTCTTCTCGTTCTCTTGGGGCAGTGAGAGCAGGGCCAAGGACTCCCGCGTTTCGGGTCGCGCTGGCGGCCTCGCTCAGCGCCGTCGCCGCCGGCACGGTGCTCGAGCTGGCGGCGTGGCTCGCCCTCGGGCGGCCCTCTCTCGACCCGTTCTGGTGGTCCTCGCTGGTCGGCGCGGCGCTGGCCGGGGCGCTCGCCGCCGCGATCGTGGTGCGGCGCGCGTTCGGGCGGCGGCTGACCCAGATGGCCGGCATGCTCGACGAGCGGGTCACCGAGCGGGACCTCCTGACGCGCCTGCCCGACATGGGCGACGACGAGGTCGGCACCATCGCCGCCGCGTTCAATCGCCTGCTGGCGCGGATGACCACGCTCGAGAGCGACGTGATCGACCAGGGCCGGGCGCTCGAGGCGACGCGGCGCGCGCTCGCGCTCGCCGAGGAGCTCGCCGAGAAGCAGCGCGAGCTCGAGCAGCGCCACCGCGAGCGGGCGCTCCTCTTCGAGGTGCTACGCGAGAGCGCGTCGAGCCACGATCTCGACCGCGTGCTCGAGGCGCTGGTGTCGAGGGTCGGCGCCGCGCTGCGCCTCAGGCACCTCGGCGTGGTGCTGCGCGAGGACGACGGCGGCTATCGGGTCCGGGCGGCGTTCGGCTTCGAGGCCGAGGTCGTCGGCGACGAGGTGCGCCGGCCCTCGACCGGGCCGTGGGCGCAGAGCGGCGGGATGCTGCTGGTGCCCGACGTGGCGCGCGCGCCGCACACGGTCGCGTTCTGGGCGCGCCTGCCGGCCGACGGATCGTTCGCGACCGTGCCCATCGTGCACTCGACCGAGGAGATCGGCTTCCTCGTGCTCACGCGCGGCGAGGACGATCCGCTCGGCGAGCTCGAGGGCCGCTACGTCCAGGCGATCGCCGACCAGGCGGCCCTCGCGATCCACAACGCGAGGCTGGTGGCGCGCCTCGAGCGGCTCTCCACGCACGACGAGCTGACGGGCCTGCCGAACCGGCGCCTCTTCGCGCGGGAGCTCGAGCGAGCGCTGGCGAGCGCCGACCGCTACGGGCAGCCCCTCTCCCTGCTCGCGCTCGACCTCGACCACTTCAAGCACCTCAACGACAGCTTCGGCCACCCGGCGGGCGACGCGGCGCTCACCGCGGTCGGCGACGTCTTCCGGAGCAGCCTCCGCGAGGTGGACACGGTGGCGCGCGCCGGCGGCGAGGAGTTCTGGGTCCTGCTCGCGCACACCGCCGAGCAAGGCGCGATCGAGGTCGCGGAGAAGCTCCGCCGCGGCGTGGCTGCGCTCGAGATGGAGGGCGCCGCCGCGCAGCCGCTCGGGCACCTCTCGGTGAGCATCGGCGTCGCGACCGGCGGCCGCGGGGAGGACGCGCGGGCCCTGCTCGCGCGCGCCGACGCCGCGCTCTACCAGGCCAAGGCGGCCGGCCGCGATCGCGTCGCCGCGGCGGCGTGAGCACCTTCGCCCCGTGGGCGCGTCGCGATACGCTCCACCCATGGCCGAGCCCGCCACCCCGCTTCGCATGAGCGCGAGCGGCGCGATCGTCGAGGTGGACGCCCTCTACGAAGGCGCGCTCGGCCTGCAGGCCGAGTGAAGCGTGGGCTATCGCTCACCAGCAGCGCCGGGATCGGCCGACATCGAGGCAGCGGGGGAGCTGAACCGGCGCATGACGCGCCTGCGCTTGCGGGTGATGGTGCCGGGCTTCGTGCTCGCGCTGATCGGCGCGGGGCTCACCCTGGGCCCTGCCATCGAGGCGGGCTCGGGGAGAGGTGATCCGACGATCGGCGCCACGTTCCTCGTGACGATGACCGTGATCGCCGGGCTCGCGTGGGGGCTCTATCGAGCCCTCGCCACGCTGCTGCAGCCCCGGTGGATCGCGGAGATCGCCGAGCGCTACGGCATCCCCGCTGGCGAGCTGATGATCACGATGGCCCCCTATCGTGAGGAGCGCATCACGCTCGCCGGCCCCCTCCGCGCGCTCGCCTACCTCGCCCTCGGCCTCGTCCTCACCGCGCTGCTGGTCACGTTCGTCGTGGTCAGCGTGCGAGGCTGCTGAGCGCGAGGCCGTCACGCAGCCATGTGATCACGCCGCGAGGGCTTCCTTCGCGCAGGCCAGCGCCGCCGCGTCGGTCGAGGTGGTCTCGAGCGCCTTGCGCATCTTGCGCAGCGCCGCCGCCTCGATCTGGCGCACGCGCTCCCCCGAGACCCGCAGGCTCTCGCCGATCTCGCGCAGGGACCGGCGCTCCTCGGAGAGCACCCGCTCCTTCACGATGCGGCGCTCGCGCGCGTCGAGGACCGAGAGCGCGCGCTCGGCCAGCTCGCGGGCCACCCGCCGCCGCTCGACCGTCGCCGCCTCCTCCTCGGGCGTGCCGTCGCGCGAGACCGGATCGTGCCCGGCCCGCGGGTCGTCGACCGAGATGGGCATGTCGGGGTAGCTCAGCTCCTGCTGGACCTCGAGCACCTCGTTCACGCTCACCTCGAGCACCGACGCGAGCTCCTCGGCGCTCACCGCCCCGCCCTTGCGCTGCTCGAGCTCGCGGGCCGTCTTGCGGAGCCGCTGCCGAAGCTTGCGCATGTTGCGCGTCTTCGACGGAGTCACCATCCGCCGGTTCGCGCGCACATAGCGCTGCATGTAGTAGCGGACCCACCAGCGCGCGTACGTGGAGAAGCGCGTGCCACGATCCGGGTCGAACCGACCCGCGGCGTCGAGCAACCCGACGAACCCCTCGTGGAGCAGATCCTCCCGAGGGGCCCCTGGTCGGCCGTAGCGCTTCGCCATCGCGGCGACCAAGGGTCGGTGCTTGACCACCAGCTCGTGCAGCGCGCGCGGACAACCCCCCCGCAAACGCTCGGTGAGCTCCCGCTCCTCCTCACGGGTCAGAGCCTCGTTACGTTCGGACATCGTCATGGGCCGGACGGAGTGCAACGGACGGGCCCACCCTTGATCCGCTGTGTTGATGCGCGGCCCGGGCGCTATGCGAGCCGAGCGCCGATGGCGAATCGCGTCGCGCGGGGCGTCCCGCCTCAGCATTGTTTGGCGCGCGCTGTGTTTGCTGGGCGCGCTTCGCGAGCGCGCCGGCCGAGCGGAGCGGCTTCGGGGGGGAGTACGCGGTCTCAGGCCGTCGCTTCGCGTCCAGCGGGTACCTCGCTCCACTCGGCGTTCTCCGCGCCGGCCGGCTCGGCGAGCGCGACGGCAGTGGAGGGCACGCCGATCCGGAGCCGCGACCCACGCAGCCGCCGAAGATCGCCGAGCGGAGCGG
>JAEZBP010000452.1 GCA_023427125.1 Pseudomonadota bacterium
GCGAGCTGGTCGGTCGTGCGCAGCGGCTCGAGTCGAAGGAGCTCGAGCTGCGTGTGGTGTGCCTCGATGACCTGATCCGGCTGAAGCGAGCGGCGGCGCGACCGCAGGACTTGGCCGACGTCGCGCACCTCGAGCGTCTCGCCTCACGAGGACGATCATGAGCGAGGAGCCGCGCGGCTTCACCTACGAGGTGAGCGATGAGCAGGTCGACGCCTATCGCGCGCTGCCGATCGAGCGCCGCATCCGCTGGATCGAGGAGACGGCGCGGGCGACCTACGCGCTCGCGAGCCCGGAGGTCCGCGCGCGATGGTCACGGCTGCGACGGGGTGAGCCGATCGAGCCCAGCGAGTAGCGGGCCCTCGGGCTCTGGCCGCGCGCGCGGGCGGCAGGTACACCGGAGCTCGGGAGGTCGCCATGACGGTCACGCGGGAGGATCTCGAGCTGCACCTCGCGAAGCTGGTCGCGCGCACGCGCGATCCGCGCGCCGGCCTCTACGGTCCGGGCTCCCTCTCGTGGGAGGTGAACCGCGAGAGCGTGATCATGCTCGGCGGCGGCGCGGCGGCGCTCCTTCAGCTCGCGCACCCCTTCGTGGCGCACGCCGTCGATCAGCACAGCCAGACGCGCACCGATCCGGTCGGGCGCTTCTCGCGCACCTTCGGGCACGTCTTCGCGATGGTCTTCGGCGACCTCGATCACGCGCTCGCCTCCGCGCGCCGCGTGCACGACGTGCACGTGAAGATCCGCGGCCGCATCAAGGAGCACGTCGGCGCGTACGCGCGGGGCGACCGCTACCACGCCAACGACGAGCAGGCGCTGCTCTGGGTGCACGCGACGCTGCTCGCCACCGCCCTCGACGTGTACGAGCGGCTCGTGCGGGGGCTCTCGAGCGAGGAGCGCGAGCGCTACTACGAGGAGTCGAAGCTCTTCGCCTACCTCTTCGGCATCCCCGACTCGGTGCTGCCGAAGACCCACCGCGACTTCACTCGCTACTACGAGGACACGATCGCGAGCGACGTCATCGCGGTCGGCGCGCCCGCCGCGGACATGCGCCGCTTCTTGTTCCGGCCGCCGACGCGGGCGCACAAGCCCGCCTCGGTCTTCCTCGAGGTCTTCACCGCCGGCATCCTCCCGCCCAAGCTGCGCGAGCAATTCGGCTTTCGCTACGGCCGGCTCGAGCGAGAGGTCTTCGCGCGATCGATCCCGCTCCTGCGCCGCGCCCGCCGGCACGCCCCCCGCCGCCTGCGCTACTTCCCCGCCTACCTCGAGGCGGAGCGCCGCATGGCGGGCAAGCCGGAGCGCGATCCGATCGGCCGCATGCTCGAGAAGATCGCGCTGCGCTCGCTCCAGCCGTCCCGCTCGTTCTGGGCGCGATCGCAGAGCTGAGCTCGAGCCGCCTTTGGGGGCGTCGGCGCGAGCTGTTCGGCCCCCTCCCGCTTGCGACAGGGAGTTAGGGGAGGGCTTCCTGCGGGATTCGGCCAGCCCCCCCCCGACCCCGCCCGCGTGCGGGTGGGGAGACCTCGCGCGATCCCCCGCGCCGCTCGCGGCGCGCGGCGAAGAAACCTGGAACCTCCCGCGCTTTCGTCGGTCTGCCCGCGATGCTATGAGCGCTGCGGCCCGAATGAACGGTTTCTCCGGACGATCTCAGCGACGGCGCGCCTTCATGGAGCGGCGGGCGCTGCAATCTCGGGCCCTCGCGGTGGTGAGCGCGGAGGGGTCGGGCACCGCGCTCGCCCTGCGCGCGCCGGAGGCGTCGGAGGCGTGGGTCGATCTGCTCCACCACGAGCCGCTCGTCACCGTCGACGTCGAGCTCCTGCGGCAGGCGGTGCGCTTCGCGTTCGAGTCGGGGGACGCGGGCGGGCTCTTCCTCCGCGCGGTGGACGACGCGCCGACCACCGAGTCGGCGTGGGATCCGAGCACGTTCGCGGGCTCGCTCTTTCTGCCCGAGCTGCTCGCCGCGTGCTTCCCCATCGAGGTCGACAAGAAGCGCTACGAGCCGAGCATGACGCACCTGGTGCGCCTCCTGACGCACCCGACCGACGATCCGCGCGACGTGGCGCTCCGCCAAGACGTGCTGCGCGAGCTGGCCGGCGACGCCTCGCTCCGGCGCGCGCTCGAGGAGACCTACGTCGCGCTCCGGCAGCTGCGCGCGCTGCTCGACGAGCGGCCGATGTCGCCGGGTGAGACGGTGCGCCGCAAGATCGAGGTGCTCACCGCGATCAAGACCTTCCTCGATCGCGCCGACGAGGGGCTCGCGCCGGCGACCTCGGCGCTCTCTCGCCTCTCGACCTACGCGCGCGAGGTCCGCCAGCAGGACGTCTATCGCCGCCTCTCGCAGCTGCTCGAGTTCGACCGCGACATGGCCCGCGTCGAGGTGCGGATCGTGATCGGCTCGGACGGCAAGATCCGCGACTTCGCGCTGCTCGAGGCCCGCGAGAACACGCAGAACGCCCTCGCCCGGTCGCCGTGGCGGCGCCTCTGGTCGCGGCTCTTCGCGTGGATGCGCGGCTATCGCTACGGCGAGAGCGAGGTGCTGCTCAAGGTGGTCGACGAGGTCTTCGCGAGCCTCGAAGACGTGCTGCTGCCCTGCTTCGAGCTCATCGGCCACGTCGAGCTCTACCTCGCGTCGCTCGGCTTCCGCGATCGCGCGCGAAAGGAGGGCCTCGAGGTCTGCCTGCCGGAGATCGTGCCGACCCCGGCGATGGACGCGCCGGCCGGCCCGCTCGAGCTCGAGAAGCTCTTCAATCCGCTCCTCCTGCTCCAGGACATCCGCCCGACCCCGTGCGATCTCGTGGCCGACGGGCACGACGTCATCACGCTGATCACCGGGCCGAACTCCGGCGGAAAGACGCGCTTCCTCCAGGCGCTCTCGCTCGCGCAGCTCCTCGCGCAGAGCGGCGTCTTCATCCCGGCCGCCTCGGGCCGGCTGACCCGCGCGCCGACGATGTTCGTCTCGCTGGTCGAGGGCGCCCCCGCCGATCAGAAGGAGGGCCGCCTCGGCAGCGAGCTCGTGCGGGTGCGCCAGCTCTTCGAGCACCTCGAGCCCGGCACCCTGGTCGTGCTCGACGAGCTCTGCTCGGGCACCAACCCGTCGGAGGGCATCGCGATCTTCGAGATGGTGATCTCGCTCCTGCCGCGCCTGCGCCCGCAGGTCTTCGTGACGACGCACTTCCTCGACGCCGCGCGCGAGCTCGAGGCCCGGCGGCCGGTGCCGCGCCTGCGCTTCCTGCAGGTCGAGCTGCGCGACGACGAGACGCCGACCTACCAGTTCGTGCCCGGCGTCGCGCCGACCTCGCTCGCCCACCAGGTCGCCTCCCGCCTCGGCGTCACCCGCGAGGAGCTCGAGGCCCTCGTCGAGCAGCGCGAGGACCTGCTCGGCGTCCGTTCACCCGCGCTGACCAAGGTCGTCGGGTAGGTAGCTCAGCCCGCCTCGCGCCGGGCGCGCAGCACCGCGTGCACCTCGCGCACGATGGCCAGGCCCTTGTCGGGGAAGTTCTTGTCGTTGATCCAGAACTCGGCGAGATCGCCGCGGCCGGTGCGGCCGTAGACGAGCGCCTTGGTCATCATCTGGATCTTGTCGGCGGCCTTCACGATGCGCGCCTCGAGGCTCTGGCCGTCCTCGGCCTCGCGCCACGCGCGCTGCTGGGGCTCGGGCACGAGCTGCGTGATGAGGATGCCCTCGAGCTCCTCGAGCGCGGCGTCCACGCGAGGCGTCTTCTGCGGCATCGGCACGTCGCCGGTCTTCGCCTCCGGCGCGTCGTGCACGAGCGCCATGCGCAGCGCCTTCTCGCCGTCGACGCTCACGCCCTCCTCGCGCAGCGCGTCGACGAGGAGCATGACGGTGACCGCGACGAAGTAGCTGTGATCGGCGATCGACTCGCAGGGCCGCACGCCCCGCAGCAGCCAGCCGGTGCGAGGCAGATCGGCCAGCGGATCGAGCCCGACCAAGGTGTCGACGATGCGTTCGGCGCGCGCGGTCACGGCCGCGGAGGATAGCAGCGCCGCGCCAGCGGCAGCGCGTGTTCACGCGTCCAAGACGGAAGTGCCCGGCGCACGCTCACCCGTGCCATGCTAGGCTGGCGCCCGGTTCGTCGAAGGGAGGCGCGAGGGGTCGATGAGCGAAGCCGCGAGAGAGACCGACCCGCTGGTCGGGCAGGTCGTGCAGGGGCGCTTCCGGGTGCTCTCGCGGATCGCCGCCGGGGGCATGGGGGTCGTCTTCCAGGCCGAGCAGATCCCGCTCGGGCGCGTGGTCGCGCTCAAGGTGCTCGAGACCAAGCAGGGCCCGAGCGTCGACGAGAGCTTCGGCCGGCGCTTCTTCCTCGAGGCCTCCGCCGCCGCGAAGCTCGCGCATCCGAACACGATCGTCGTCCACGACTACGGCAAGACCGACGAGGGCCTCTACTTCATCGCGATGGAGTACCTCGACGGCGGCTGCCTCGGCGCTCGCCTGAAGAAGCAGGGCCCGCTGACGCCCGCGCAGGCGATCCACGTGGGCCTGCAGGTCGCCGGATCGCTCGCCGACGCGCACGGGCAGGGCCTGGTGCACCGCGACCTCAAGCCCGGCAACGTGATGTTCGCCCCGCGCGGCGGTGATCCGTACTTCGTGAAGGTGCTCGACTTCGGCCTCGTGAAGGTGCTCGGCCAAGGCGAGGACGAGAACCTCGCGCTGACCCGCAGCGGCGTGATGATGGGCTCGCCGCGCTACATGGCCCCCGAGCAGGTGAAGGCGCAGCCGGTCGATCACCGCGCCGACATCTACGCGTTCGGCGCGATGCTCTATCACATGGTGGCCGGCGCTCCGCCCTTCGCCGCGGGGAGCGCGTTCGAGGCGATGCACGCGCACGTCAACGTCCCGCCGCCTCCGCTCAAGTCCACGTGGCCGCACTGCCCCGTGGGGCCTCACCTCGAGCACGTGATCATGCGCTGCCTCGCCAAGGAGCCGGCCGCGCGCTTCGCGAGCATGCACGAGCTGATGCAGGCGCTGCGCGCGTGTCAGGCCGAGGCCGGCCCCTTCGACGCGACGGCGAGCGGCTGGCACTCGCCGTCGGCGCCGCTCTCGCTGGCCAGCTCGAACGCGCACCCCATCGCGTCGAGCCAGTCGAGCTCCGACTCCAATCCGTCGATCTCCCGCTCGGGGGTGACCTCCCGCAGCGGCAGCCGGACGATGCGCTTCGAGGGGCAGGT
>JAEZBP010000741.1 GCA_023427125.1 Pseudomonadota bacterium
GATCGCTGGGGGTGTGGAGCGGCCCGCCGGCCTCGGGGCGGACCCGCCCCACGAGGATCTCGAAGAGGAAGGTCTGGCTGACACCCAGCTCCTCCGCGAGCCTGCGCTGCGAGATGCCACCCTTGGCATAGCGGGCGCGGGCGGCACGGATTTGCTTGTCGGTCACGGACATGCGCGGACCCATGGTGCCAAAGCGCCGCGCCGAGGTCAGCCCCCTCTGTACATTCACCCTCGGATGCCGCTGAGGACGAGCCCGATGAGGGTGCCGGCGATCTGATCGGCGGGGAGGTCGAGCTGGCCGCTCAGCACGGTGAACGCGAGCTGCTCGACGGCGCCGATCACGGCGAGCGCGCTGACCCGTGGATCCGGGATGCGCAGCAGGCGGTGGTCCACCGCGAACTCGGTGAGGTCGATGGCGCGCATCCGGATCTCGTCGGCGAGCGCGCGGATCGGTGCCCGCGCGCCGGCGGAGGGAGCCCGGCTCTCTTGGAGGTAGAGGCGCACCACGTCCGGGTGCTCGAGGGTGACCGGGATGAGCGTGAGCGCGAACGCCTGGTACGCGCGGAAGAGCGACGCGTCGTCGTTGGCCTGCTCGAGCGCCGCCTCGCAGCGATCCATCGCCTCGCGCACCCGCGTCTCGAGCGGCTCGAGGATGCCCTCGACGAGATCGCCCTTGTCCGTGAAGTAGCGATAGAAGTTGCCCTTGGCCGTGCCCGCCTCCTTCGCGATGTCGTCGATGGTGACGGCATCGACGCCCCGCTCGAGGAAGAGGCGCAGCCCCGCGCCGGCCAGCGCCTCGATGCGCGCCTTGCGGTTGCGATCGCGCTTGCCGCCGGGCTGGCCCGGGCGCTCAGGAGGCAGCCGCTCCGGCTCGCGCTTCGAGGGCTGGGTGGGCTCGTCGTTTTTCGTCGTGGACACGGTGATCGATCCTGCTATACGAATGGTGACTGCACGGTCATCGTTTGGCGGTTACTCCAACGGGGAGGTTCGCAATGATCGGAATCCCTCTCGGGCTCGCGTACGCGAACGCGGGTGAATGGCTCGTCCACAAGTACGTGCTCCATGGCCTCGGCCGCAAGCGCTCGAGCTTCTGGAGCTTCCACTGGCTCGAGCATCACCGCGCGTCGCGGCTGCGGGGCTTCTACGACCCGGACTACGAGCGGGGGCTCATCGGGTGGAACGCACAGACCAAGGAGGCCCTCGCGCTCACTGGCGCCGCGGTGGCTCACCTCCCGCTCCTGCCCGTGGCTCCGTTCTTCACCGGGACCGTGTGGTACTCGATGTGGAACTACTACCGCCAGCACAAGCGCGCGCACCTCGATCCCGAGTGGGCGCGCGAGCACCTCCCCTGGCACTACGACCACCACATGGCGGCCGACCAGGACGCGAACTGGTGCGTGACCAAGCCGTGGTTCGATCACGTGATGGGCACACGCAAGCCCTACGTCGGGACCGAGCGCGAGCGGAAGGACCGCGAGCGCAAGGCGCGGCGCGCGGCGCAGCGCGAGGCGGCGCAAGAGGATCCGGCGCGCGAGGATGCGGAGCGCGAGGCGGCCTGAGGCCCCTGGTATCTCCGTCGCTCGAGTGAGAGGCTGTCGCAGAGTCACCGCTCGCCCTCGGAACGCCGAACGGAGCGGTTCAGTGACGGAGGCGGCGATGCGGATCGTTCGATGGGCCCTCGCGGCGGCGTGGATCGTAGGCGCGTGCTCCGGGCCGGCGGTCGACGAAGATGGCGGAGCCCCGGAGGCCGACGCCGGCTCGCTGCCGGAGACGATCGGCGGCGAGCGCCCGGCCGAGCTCGTGGTGCCGAGCGCGTACGATGGCGTGACCCCCTTGCCGGTCGTGGTGCTGCTCCATGGCTACATGGCGAGCGGCGAGCTGCAGGACATCTACTTCCGCCTCTCGCCCGCCGCGCGCGCGGAGGGCTTCTTCGTCATCATCCCCGACGGCACGGTCGACGCCGGCGGCCGGCGCTTCTGGAACGCGACCCCCGCGTGCTGCGACTTCGGTGGGATCGGCGTCGACGATGTCGCCTACCTGACCTCGCTGCTCGACGAGCTCGAGGCGCTCACGCCGATCTCGCAGATCTACTTCGTCGGCCACAGCAACGGCGGCTTCATGAGCTATCGCATGGCCTGCGAGCTCGCGGATCGCGTCTCGGCGATCGTCAGCCTGGCCGGCGCCGACTTCGCGAGCGACACCGACTGCGTGCCCGATCGCGCGGTGTCCGTGCTGCAGATCCACGGCGACCTCGACGCGACGATCCCCTACGCGGGCGTCGCGGGCGCGTATCCGTCGGCGAGCGACGGCGTGGCGCGCTGGGCCGAGCGCGCGCGCTGCGACCTCGCCGCGAGCGAGGTCGGAGAGATGCTCGATCTCGAGAGCGCGCTCGGCGGCGCCGAGACGGAGACCCTGAGATACGCGAGCGGCTGCGAGGGCGCCGAGGCCGAGCTCTGGACGATCCGGGGCGGGAGCCACATCCCCGCGCTCGACCGCACGTTCGCGCCGACCATCCTCGCGTGGCTCCGCGATCACGCCCGCTGATCGGGTCGAGGCTGGAGCCGGGAGCCGAGCCGAAGGCCCTCCTCGAGCGAAGCGAGCGATCCCTAGCCCGGATTATTCACGAGTGCGCCGTGTCACACCGCATCTCGCCGGAAGCATTGGCCGTACGTCCGGTGCTCGCTCGTCACGTAGGGAAACTACGCTCCTCGCTGTGCTTCGGGCGTGCGAC
>JAEZBP010000762.1 GCA_023427125.1 Pseudomonadota bacterium
GCCTGGAGGAGCGCGCGCGGCCGGTCGTCGAGACCGAGGGCGCCGCGATGGTGCAGGCGCAGCTGCGCGAGGGGCTCACGCTGAGCCTCGATCTCTGTGGCGGGCAGCTCGACACCTCGCTCGGTGCGGTCCGAGACGGATCGCCGCCGCCGTCCCGGCCCTACCCCGACGACGAGGGCCTCTGGCTCGACAACGCGCGCGTCGAGCTGCGCCCGGGCGGCGTGGACATGAGCGGCCCATGGCCGACCTCGGGGCGCCGCGTGACCGTCGAGCTCGAGGTGGAAGACGGCGACGGCGCGGAGGCCTCGCTCGTCTGCAAGGAGGAGGCGGCGCTCATCGCCTCCGAGGTCCTCGCGGGCGGCGTCGCCCCGGCGGGCGACGAGCGCGCAAGCCGCGCGGCGTGGCGAGGCCGCGCGATCACGCTCGCGCTCGCGCCGGGCGCCTGCGCCGAGGCCGTGCTCATGGTGCGGGCCGCCGGCGAGGTCCCGGTCCGCTACCGCTACCGCCTCCGCCGCGACGGCGACGAGCGCGAAGACCTCGTCCGCTGCGGCCGCTGAGCTGAGTTGGCTGGGCGCGCGCGAGGGCGCGCGCAAGCTCAACGCACGGCGCGCGGGAAGGCGAGGAGCATGAGGGGATCGTCGCTGCGCGAGAACGCGAGCTCGCTGCCGATCGGCACCTCGTGCACCACGTGCGGGCCGTCGAGGAAGACCACGCCCTCGCGGATCTGGCTGTGCACCACCAGCCGCTCGTGCGAGCCGACGAGCCCGCGCCGGAGCCGGTAGCTGCCCTCCGGCGGCACGTAGGGCTCGCGCACCACGTACTGGAGCCGCCGCGAGGAGGGCGGCATCACGCGGCCGCCGGCGGAGCGCTGCGCGGCGGTCGACCCGGCCGCGGGGCCGATCCAGAGGCCGCTCGACTTCTGCGTCTCCTCGACCTCGCCGTGCCGGAGGATGTAGCGGCTCGTGGCGGCGGGGCTGCGATGGCAGAAGAGCGCGTCGTTGAGCACGCGCCGGTGGACGAGCTGGCCGTCGATCTCGACCTTCATGCGGGTGAGCGCCGTCGCGCGGAGCTCGCCCGTGATCGCGCGCCTCAGGATCGCGCGCACGCTCCCCTTCCGGCCGCCGCAGAAGTGCCCGACGCTGTGATCGGGCGCGCTGTTGATCGCGATCACCGGCACGCCCTTCGACACCCGGTGCGAGGCCCACAGCAAGGTGCCGTCGCCGCCGACGGTCACGACGAGATCGAAGTCCTCGACGAGGCCCTCGTCGCTGCGATAGCGGAACACGCCCCGGACCCCGAGCTCGCGCAGCGCCTCGCGCGTCTCCTCGAGCGTCTCGACGTGATCGCGATCGGCGGCGAGGATGCTCCTCACGGTGCGATCCTCGGACTCGACGAGCTGGCGGATGCGCTCGTTCTTCCGCTCGCGCACGTAGATCTGGTACGCGGACTTCTTGTAGATGACGAGGACGTGCTTCATGCGCGGCCATCCTCGCTCTCTCGCGCGACGACGGCTCGCGCGACGACGGCGAGGTGCTCGTCGAGCCTGCGGATGGCCGTCTCGGTCTTCAGATCGCCGATGCGCCCGTCGCGACACGCGCGGAGGGCTTCCGCGATCGGGACGAAGCGCACCTCGGCGCGCTCCTCGACCGGGCTTCCGTCCTCGGTCGGCGTGCCGGCCGAGCGAGGCTCGACGCGCGCGACGAAGTAGTGGAGCTTCTCGGCGAGCACGCCGGGGCTCAGGCAGGCCGCCGGACCGAGCCGCTCGAAGGCCTCGGGCGCGAGGGCGAGACCGACCTCCTCGAGCGTCTCGCGGGCGCAGCAGCGCCGGAGCCCGTCCTCGCCGCGCTCCTCGGGCTCGACGAGCCCGGCCGGCACCTCCCACAGCACGGGGCCCGACGGATCGTCGATCGGGATCGCGTACGTGCTGCGGAACGCGAGCGGCGGGCGGAGCGCGGAGCGCAGGCACACCTCGCCCGAGGCGGTGAAGAGCACGATCGCGACGGCGTCGAGCGCGTCGCGCTCCACGAGGTCGTACGCGTACTCGGCGCTCTCGGCGCCATCCTCGTAGCGGTTCTTCAGCGTGAGGCGGCGGACGCGCAGGAAGCCCCGATCGCAGCGCGCGCTCGCGGTGCGATCCTCGATCACCGTGACGTCGACGCGCGGTCGATCGGCCAAGAGATCGATCAGCTCGGGGGGATCGGTGGTGTCCACGTCAACCCCACGCCCGGCGCGAAGAGCGCGGTCTCGCCGTCGCCGAAGAGGCCCCAGACGTCCATGCCCACCGCGAGCGCGGCGCCCGCGCCGAGGTTGAAGAGGAGGTACGCGCCCCCGCCGACGAAGCCGCCCGCGGTGAGCTTCACCTCCTGCGTCGCGCCTCCCCAGAGCCCGCCCCGCGCGCGGAGGGAGAAGCCCACCGCGTCACCGAGGAGCTCGAGCCCGACGGAGGCGGCGAGCGGCATGAAGACGCGGCTCTGCGTGTCGTCCTCGCTCGGCATCGCGCCGACGCCGAGGAAGCCACCGACGCGGAAGATGCCGAGGGGCACGAAGAGATCGACGCCGAGCGCGCCGCCGAGGTCGGGCGCGGTGGACGCGAGCAGGCTCGCGGTCACCGCTCCGGCCGGCGCGTCCTGGGCCCCGGCGGGCGCGGCGCAGAAGAGGACCGCGATAAGCGCGAGCCCGCGCTTCATCCGCGGTTCGGGATCTTCTTCGCGTCGGCCAAGAAGCGCGCGAGGCCGAGATCGGTGAGCGGGTGCTTGAGCAGCGAGAGGATCACCGAGAGCGGCAGCGTCGCCACGTCGGCGCCGATCATCGCGCAGTCCACGACGTGCTTGGGGTGCCTTATCGAGGCGGCGAGGATCTCGGTCGTGAAGCCGTAGTTGTCGTAGATGGTCCGGAGCTGCCCGATGAGCTCCATGCCGTCCCACGAGACGTCGTCGATGCGGCCGAGGAAGGGGCTGATGTAGGTCGCGCCGGCCTTCGCGGCGAGCAGGCCCTGCGTCGCGCTGAAGCAGAGCGTGACGTTGGTCTTGATGCCCTCGTCGGCGAGCACCCGCACGGCCTTGAGCCCGTCGGGGATCAGCGGGATCTTCGCGACGATGTTCGGATGCCACGAGGCGTACTCGCGCGCCTCGGCGAGCATCGCCGAGGTCTCCGTCGCGAAGACCTCGGCGCTGATCGGTCCGTCGACGATCTCGCAGATCTCGTGGATGACGTCCTTGAACGCGCGGCCCGTCTTGGCCACCAGCGAGGGGTTGGTCGTCACGCCGTCCACGACGCCCATCAGGGTCGCCTCGCGGATCTCGGCGACGTCGGCCGAGTCGATGAAGATCTTCATGTCCCTGATGCTCCGCCAGCGGAGTGCTCCGCTCGTTCCGGGGGACATAGCATCGCGGAGGCTGCCGTGACCAGCCGTCGCGCGCGTGCGCGGCCGTGGGGTCGCTGACTATTCTGAGCCCATGCCGCGTCGGAGCGCCGTGCACCCCCTTCGCTCTGTTGCGGCCGCCCTCGGCGCGCTGTCGATGGCGTTGCTCCCCTTCGCGGCGCGCGCGCAGGCCCCGGACGCGCTCGAGGCGCCGCTGCGCGGCTTCACCACCGCGGAGCTCGCGCGGGTCGAGCCTCTGCTCGCCGACGGCATCGTCGGTTTGATCGAGCTCGGCCACGGCGACGAGATCCCCGCCGTGCACCTGGCGGCGGAGATCGCGGCGCCGCCGGACGCCGTCCGCGACCTGCTCGCGAGCCCCGCCGGCTACCCGAGCTTCATGCCGGCGGTGAGCGAGGTGGTGGAGCACGAGCGGCACGGCAACGTGCTGGCCTTCACGTGGCGGTGGCGCACGTCGATCTTCACGCTCGGCGGCCAGGCGAACGTCGCCGTCTTCTCGCCGCCGCCCGCGCAGCGCGCCCGCGGCCACCGCGTGGTCGTCGAGCGCACGGCGGGCGACCTCGGCCAGGGCCGCGAGGTGTGGCGCATCCTGCCGCGCGGCGAGGGCTCGCTCCTCTTGCTCTCGACGCGCGTCGACATGCGCGACGCGAACCCGATCACCCGTCAGATGGCGAGCGCGTCACGGAGCCTCAGCCGCAGCATCAACCTCGCGATGGGCTTCGGGATGCTCGCGAGGGTGCGCATCGAGGCGGAGCGCCGCGCGGGCTTCGAGCGGCCCTCCGTACAGATCGCGCTCCGCCGGCCCGACGTCGATCTGCGCGTGATCGATCCTCTGCTGCGCCGGGGCGACTTCCTCTTCATCGAGACCAACGGGACCGAGCTGCGCCAGGCCAGCGTCGCGACCCGCCTCCCGCACGCCGAGGCGCGCGTGCGCGAGATCATGCTCGACCCGGTCGCGTTCACGCAGGCGCTCATCGCGGGCAGCCACGCGAGCGTGAGACAGCGCGACGAGGACGGCACCCTCTTCGACTGGGCGGTCGACCTGCCGCTGATCGGGACCGGCGGCACGATGAGGCTCCACGAGGAGCCCGACCGCACGATCCACCTCGACGCGACGAGCGGCGCGCTCGACGGCGGCCACTGGCGCTTCGTCACTCAGCCCCTCGGCGGCGCGGCCACCGGCGTCCTCGGCTGGGCCGAGTTCGACGTCGGCAGCGCGAACTTCCTCCTGCGCGCCGTCGTGGAGGCCGACACCAGCCTCCGCCCCGGCCTGAGCGCGGCGACGGAGGTCATGATGGTCCGCGCCCTCCGCATCCGGCTGACGCACCGGTGAGTTACTGCTGGAAGCAGTACACGGGGCGGCTGGAGTCGCACGACGCGGTAAACGAGCCGATCAACGAGACTCCGAACCAGCTCACCTGCACGTCGGGGCGTCCGTAGTGTCCCCTGTTGGCGGGAGCGATAGAGCTCCAGTCCAAGCAGGTATCCACTCCCACTTCGCCCACGCGCGGCGCTCCTGTCCAGACGGTCTGCGCCGTCACCGCCGTTCCGTCCGCTCTCAATGTGAGGCGAGTCGCCAGTGACGATACGTCCGGGAGATTCGCGGGGTCGTCGAGGAGCGGGACGCCATCCACGCGCACCCACGGCGCGCCACTAGTGCTGAAGCGCGAAATGGCGCTTGCCGTCGAGGTCGCGAGGAGCGCGCGGTACGTCCCAGGCAGCCCGGCTGCGGTCGCCTCGGCCTGACAAATGGAATCAGCGCCGCTCCTTCCCGTGTCCGGGCTGAAACTGCCCGTCGACACGAACGCGAAGCGACCGGCCACCGGCTCCACGCGGTACGGGCTGGTGTGATCCACACCAAGGCAGTAGATCCGACTTGGATTGGCGCAGCTTGGCAAGAAGCCTACCGTCCAGCCTCGAAGACTTGAGTCGAGGCGCCCGCCCCCCGCTTGTCCGGCGGTGCTCGTCCAATCCGAGCATGTGGAACCGGTGGTCGTTCCGGACATCGAAGTTCCTGTCGCCACGACGCCCTGATCCGTCAGCGTTACGAGAGCACCCGTCTGATCGACCTCGAGCGGATGAAGCAAGCGGCCCGCGAAGAGATCCTCTCGGCTCGCTGCGAAAGGACGCCCGTCGGTGCGCACCCAACCGCTCGCCGATCCCAGGCGCGTCGCCACGTTCGACGAGCTCGACGAGAGCCAGGCCACGTAGGTCCCGCTCAGTCCAGCGGCGCTCGCGCGTGCGTTGCAGATCGCGTCCGCCATCGCCGTACCGCCGAGGCTTCCCGGGACGTGCGTCGTGGAGGTCACGAAGGCGCGGTTGAACGCGCTGGGCCCGCAGGGCACACCGGGCGGGCAGCGGCACATGCCCGCCGATCCGCTCGGGCATCCATCGGCATCGTTCATGTTGCCGTCGTCGCAGTCCTCACCCGCCGCTGCGTTCACGGCACCGTCGCCGCAGATCGCGTCCGTGCAGTCCGTGTCGCACACAGCGGTCTCGAGTCCGCCCTCGTCGCAGTCCTCAATGCCCGCGCGGACGAACCCATCACCGCAGACCGCATGGGCGCAGGTTCCTCCCACGCCGTCCGGACATGCGTCGGTGTTGGTGTTGTTGGCGTCGTCGCACGTCTCCACTCCTGCGTGCAGGTATCCGTCACCACACCTCGCAGTCTGGCACGTTCCGCCAGGCCCATCGGGACAGGCGTCCGTGATCGTGCTGTTCCCATCATCGCAGGTCTCGATCCCAGCGCGAACGAAGCCGTCACCACACTTCGCAGTCAGGCACGTGCCGCCAGGCCCATCGGGGCACGCGTCTGTGTTCACCCCATTGCCGTCATCACAGGTCTCCACGCCTGTCCGTATGAACCCATCACCGCACGTTGCGTTCTGGCACCCCCCGCCCACCCCGCTCAGGCACGCATCCGTGTTGCTAGTGTTCCCATCGTCACAAGCCTCCACTCCCGTCCAGATGAAGCCATCGCCGCAGGTCGCCGGCTGACGACACATGCCGACCCCCCCGCTCGGGCACGCGTCCGTATTACTCGTGTTCCCGTCGTCGCAGGCCTCCACGCCTGCCTGGATGAAGCCGTCGCCGCACGAAGCCGGCTGACACGTACCGCCCGGGCCGTCCGGGCACGCGTCGGTATTGACCCCATTGCCGTCGTCGCAGCCCTCGCCAGCGGTGGCGTTCATCACTCCGTCGCCGCACGCGACGAAGGTGCAGTCGGCGTCGCAGGTCGCGCTCGCCCCGCCGGTGTCGCAGTCTTCGCCGGGCTCGACGAGCGAGTTCGAGCACGTCGGCGTGATGCAGATCGCGCTGAAGCAGACCTCGGGTCCCGAGCCGCACGAGATCCCGTCGTCGAGGGCCGTCCCTGCGACACAGCGGTTCTCCGTGGTGTCGCAGGTCTCGGTGCCGTTGCACGGGTTCGTGTCGAGACAGTCGGCGTCCACCGCGCACGTCCGCTCGCAGTCGTCGGTGCACCCGTCGGTGTCGTCGCCGTTCATCCCGTCGTCGCACTGCTCGGTGGGCTCGACGATCGAGTTCCCGCAGACCGGCGTGATGCAAGCGCCCGTGAAGCAGACCATGTCGGCGCCGCACTCGACGCCGTCGGCCGCTGGGGCTCCGTCGCCGCACGTGTGGTCGGTCGTGTCACAGACCTCGGCGCCGTTGCAGACCTCCGTGTCCGCGCAGTCGGCGTTCTCGGTGCAAGTAAACTCGCAGGCGTCGGTGCAGCCGTCGTCGTCGTCGCCGTCCCTGCCGTCGTCGCAGTCCTCGCCGGGATCGAGCGTCCCGTTGCCGCAGTCGCCTCCCGCGTCCGGCTCGACACGCGCGTCCGTCCCGCCGTCCATTCCGCCGTCACTGCCCGGGCCGCCGTCCTGACCGGGCTCGGCGCCCGAGCGGCAGAAGCCGTTGACGCAGGAGAAGTCGGGCGGACAATCCTCGCTCACCGCGCACACGAACGTGTCGTCGGGGATCGTCGCGCGGCAGCCGAGCGCGAGGCTCGCGGCGAACAGGAGCAGCCAGCGGTGGCGCATCAGAAGGTCCCCTGGAGGGTCAGCGAGCCCGGGCCCACGCGCAGCTCCGCGGTGGCCTCGCCGGAGCCTCCGCCCTCGGCCAGCGCCCAGCCGATGCCGGCGCCGGCCGCCGCCACGCCGACGCCGAGGAGGACGAAGCCCGCGATGGAGAGCGCCTCGGAGCGCCCGTACGCCTCCGACACGTCCGCCCACGCCGTCCCGCGCTCGGCGTTCTCGACCGCGCTGACGTCCGCGGCGGCCACGCCGACGAGGACAGCGCCCACGATCGCCGCCGCTCCGCCCGCGCCCACCACGATCCACGGCGCGGCGGACCCGCCTGAGCTCACGGTGGAGGTCTCCGCGGAGGTCTCCGTGGAGAGCTCCGCGCGCGGTCGATCGTTCGCAGGCTCGGCGGATGATGCGGCCGGGGTGTCGCCGCTGACGATCGATCGCAGCGCCTCGATTCGATTGCGCGCGCGCGCGGCGTGGCTCGAGTCGGGCACGCGCTCCACGAAGCTCTCGTAGGCCTCGAGCGCCGCTGCGTCGTGGCGCGCCTGCTCCGCGGAGAGCCCGATGTTGTAGAGCAGCTCGTGTCGGCCGCTCAGCTCGTAGCTCCGCCGGAAGTGCTCCTCGGCGTCAGCGAACCGCCCGTCTTCGTAGGCCGCCTCTGCGGCCGCGAACAGCGCCCGCGCCTCCTGCACGCGCCGGTCGTCCTG
>JAEZBP010000779.1 GCA_023427125.1 Pseudomonadota bacterium
CGCCCCCGCCGGGTCCACCCCCCCCCTCGGCCCTATTTGAGCGCGGTGATTGGCGACAACCGTTGACTTGAGCGGACGGGAGGGGCTGTGGCGTCAGACCGGACGCAGGCTCCCGGCCACCACGTCGCGGATCCCTGTCGCGGTCTGGAGGCGCAGGGCGCCGGTCGGCGCGAGCCCGAGCACGACGCCCTCCACCTCGTCGCACCGCACGCGCGAACCACGGAGCGCGAGCTTGGCGTCGACCCGAGGGATCAGCGCGGACACGCCGTGCTCGACGAAGCGATCGACCTCGTCCTCCACGTGGTCGAGCACACGCGCCAGGACCGTCGCGCGATCCTGCACCAGCCCGGTCGCGAGCCGGAGCGAGGTCGCGAGGTCTGCGAGCTCCTCCTCGAACGCGACACGGTTCACGTCGAGCCCGATCCCGATCACCACTCCCTCGACGCTCGTGCCCCGGGCGCTGGCCTCCACCAGCACGCCGGCGCACTTCAAGCCGTCGATCAGGAGATCGTTCGGCCACTTCACGGCGACATCGGTGTGCGGCGCGAGCGTCTCTGCGGCACGCGCGAGGCCGAGGCCGACCGCGAGCGTCAGCGGCGGCAGCTTCGAGAGCTCGAGCGGGACGCGCGCGACGATCGAGAGATAGAGATCGGTCCCCGCCGGAGAGTCCCACCGGCGCCCGCGCGCCCCGCGCCCCCTGCGCTGCTGGTCGGCCACCACGACGTGCCCATCCGGCGCGCCGCGCTCGAGCGCCTCGCGCGCGTCGTCGTTGGTGGAGTCGGTCTCCATCCGCACGTCGATCGAGCGGCCGTAGCGCCGGGCCCGCAGCCGCGACGCGACGTTCGTGGCGATCAGATCCAATCGAGCCCGAGGTCCACGGCCGGCGCGGAGTGGGTGAGCCCGCCGATGCTGATCGCGTCGACGCCGGCGGCGGCGATCACCGGGACGCGCTCGAGCGAGACCCGCCCCGAGACCTCCACGAAGGCGCGTCCGCTGACGATGGCGACGGCCTCGGCGAGGGTGCGGTCGTCGAAGTTGTCGAGCAGGACGATGTCCGCGCGGGCCTCGAGCGCCTCGCGCAGCTGATCGAGCCCGTCGACCTCGCACTCGATCTTCGAGGTGTGCGGCGCGAACGCGCGCGCGCGCCCGATGGCCTCGCGCACGGAGCCGCACGCCGCGATGTGGTTGTCCTTGATGAGCACCGCCGACGAGAGATCGTCCCGGTGGTTGTGGCCCCCTCCACAGCGGACGGCGTAGCGCTCGAGCGCGCGCAGGCCCGGCGTGGTCTTGCGGGTGTCGGTGATCCGCGTCTTCGATCCGCTCGGCAGCGCCGCGACGAAGCGCGCGGTGCGGGTCGCGACCGCGCTCATCCGCTGCACCAGGTTCAGCGCCACCCGCTCGCCCTTGAGGATCGGGTTGGCGTGGCCGCGCACCGTCGCGGCGATCCCGCCGGCCTCGAGGCGCGCGCCGTCGTCGAGCTTCGCCGAGACCTCGAGCGAGGGATCCACCGCGGCGAAGACCGCGCGGAAGACCGCGATCCCTGAGATCACCAGCGGCTCGCGGGCGGCGAGCGCCGCGGCCCCGGGCACGTCGGGAGGGACGCAGGCGTCGGTCGTGACGTCGCCGCGTCCGAGGTCCTCCGCGAGCGCGCGCGCCACGAGCTCGCGCACGACCACGTCGGGGACCGGGGGCAGAGCACGCTGGGTCATCTTCACTCCATCGCTGGCCCGATGCGCCAGCCGTGCTCCAAGACCATCGCGAGCACGTTGCACATCGCGTGGAAGAGCATGGCCGCGCCGATGCCGCCGCGCCACGCTCGCAGCCAGCCGAAGACGAGGGCCGGGAAGAACACCGCGAGCCGGTCGGGCGAGGGGACCGACGCGAAGTGCAGCACGGCGAAGAGCGCCGCCTGGAGCAGGAGCACGCGGAGGTCGACGCCCAGCAAGCGCGGCTTGGCGGGCCAGAGATCCGCGAGCCGGGTCTGCATCCACCCGCGGAAGAGCGCCTCCTCGGGGAGGGCGACGACGACCAGCTGGGTCAGCGCGAGCTCGCCGAGGTCCTCCGGCAAGCTCCAGCGAAACGCGGCCGCCGGCTCGTGGTAGAGCCGGAACCCGAACGCGAAGAAGGGGAAGATCAAGAGCGCGAGGCCGACCGCCACGGAGGTCTCGCGGAGCGCGCTCGGGGCGGCGTCCCGGAGGGCGCGGCCGAGATCGAAGAGCCCGAGCGGGCCGGGAGAGCGCGCGTCGTCGGGATCGGGTGGCGTGAGGACGCCCGCGAGATCGATCCCGAAGCGGCGCATCCCTGCGGGCTCGCGCTGCGAGAGCTTGACGGCCGTGACGAGGAACACGCCGCCGACCAGCAGCGGCACGTACCCATCGAGGCCCGGCAGGACGCCCGCGGCCAGCGTGATGGCGACGGTCGCGGCGGTGGTCGCCGCGAAGACCACGAGCACCTCGACCAGCGGCCTGCGGGCCTTCGCGTCGTGCTCGTCCATCGCGCGGCGTTCTAGCAGGTTGCTGCGGGGTCGCCGCCGGAGCCCCGGTTGTCCTGGCGCCCTTGACCGAGTCCCGGGGCGGACATACACCGACGCGCTTCATGTTTTCCGCCGTCGAAGCTGCCCGATCGTTCCCGAGCGCGCCGCGATCGGGTGGTCGGCGTCGAGGCGCCGGAGGGTCACGGCCGTGATCCCCGAGGAAAAGGTCGCCGAGATCCGCGACCGGACGGATCTCTACGCGCTCGTCAAGGAGTACGTCCCGCTGAAGCGCTCGGGCACGAGCTACAAGGGGCTCTGCCCGTTCCACGGCGAGAAGACGCCTTCGTTCTACGTCCACCCGGAGCGCGGCTTCTACAAGTGCTTCGGCTGCCAGGCGTCGGGCGACGCGATCACCTTCTTCATGCGGATCGAGGGCCACCCCTTCCCCGAGGCCTTGCGTATCCTCGCCGAGCGGGCGGGCGTACAGGTCGAGGTGGTCGACGCCGCGACCGATCGGGCCGCGCAGCAGGCGCGGGCCCATCGCGAGCGGCTGGTCTCGCTGGTGGACGCGGCCGCAGGTTTCTTCGTCAAGTCGCTCGGAGAGCATAGGTTTTCGTCCATGGCGTGGGCGGAGCTGTCCAAGCGGAGCATCGGGGAGGAGGCCGTGGCGCGCTTTCGCCTGGGCTACGCGCCGCATGGCTGGGACGAGCTCTCGAGCTTCCTCGCGCAGCGCGGCTTCTCGCCGGTCGACTGTGAGCAGGTGGGCCTCGTCATCCCGCGCCGCTCGGGCGGCGGACACTACGATCGCTTTCGCCACCGGCTGATGTTCCCCATCTCCGATCCGCACGGGCGCGTCGTGGCGTTCAGCGGGCGCGCGCTCGAGGCGCTGCCGACCGATCGGAGCGACGAGCCGCCCGCGAAGTACGTGAACAGCCCCGAGGGGCCGCTCTATCACAAGAGCGATCTCCTCTTCGGGCTGCACGAGGCGCGGGTCGAGCTGCGCCGCGCCGACTGCGCGATCCTCTGCGAGGGCAACTTCGACGTCGTCGCGCTCTCGCAAGCGGGCTTCACGAACGTCGTCGCGCCTCTCGGGACGGCGTTCACCGCCGCGCAGGCGAAGCTCCTGCGCCGCTATGTGTCGGGTGTCGTGCTCCTCTTCGACGCGGACGCGGCGGGGCGCAAGGCCGTGCGCGCGGCGCAGCCGCTCCTGGCCGAGGCGGGCCTCGCCGGGCGCGTGGTCACCCTCCCGGAGAAGGAGGACCCCGACAGCTTCCTGCGCACGCGCGGCGCCGAGGCGATGCAGCGCTTGATCGACGCGGCGCCCGGGATCATCGAGCACCTCATCGACTCCGCCGCCTTCGACGCCGGCGCCGACGCCCGCGCGAAGGCCGAGGCCATCGAGGCGCTCGGGCCCGTGCTGGCCTCGGTCGACAACCCGGTGGAGAAGCGGGTGTATGTCGAGCGAGTCGCGCGCGCGTTCGAGCTGCGCGACCTGCGCGCGGTGGACGAGCAGCTCCGCCGCGCGACGCGCCCGGTGCGCGAGCCTCGCCGCGCGCGCGAGCCGGTTGCTGCGGCCGCCCCCGAGCCCTTCACGCCGCCCGAGCTCGAGCAGCAGGTCGTCTCGGCCTTCCTGGACCACCCCTCGCTGCACGCGTCCGGTCTCGGAGAAAAAATGCACGGGCTTTTGACGAGCGCCGATCTTCGCGCCATCTTGTCCCTCACGCAGCGGTGGGCGGGAACGCGAGGGATCGACGCGACGGCGATGCTCGGGGATCTCGGAGAGAGTCCGGCGCGTGATTGGCTCGAACGAAGGTTGGCCCTCCAGGTCTTCGAAGACGAGGCGAGTGCGAGGAGCTTCGTCGAGCGCGCGATCCTACTCCTGGACGAGCAGCGGCTCGAGCGGGAGCGCAAGCGCTTGAAGCGCGAGTTCCAAGAGGCCAAGAGGGTGGGCGACCAAGAGCGCGCGGACGCTCTGTGGCGCCGTATTTCCGAGGTGCACCGAGGCTCACCGCGTCGGGGATCGATGGGCACCAAGAGGTGAAGATGGTGGAGAAGAACGCTGGGCGGAACGGTCGGCTGGTCAAGGCTCGCAAGGGCAGGGCCGAGTCGTCCCCGGAGGCCGGCGAAGGGGAGCGCCCGATGGCCGATGGTGATTCTGGGTACGAGGCGGTGGACGTGCGTGCGAGCAACGGAGCGGGCGCGAACGGCGCGCACCGGAACGGCAACACGCCTGCGATGGCCGGCCACGGCCGGATCCGTGGCAAGGAGCGCAAGGAGGTGCAGCAGCTCCTCGAGCGCGGCAACCACAAGGGCTTCTTGACCTACGACGAGGTCAATGACGCCCTGCCTCCCGAGGTCAACCCCGAGTTCATCGACGAGCTGATGATCATCCTCGGCGACGAGGAGATCGAGGTCGTCGATCACGCCGCGAACGCCAAGGTGAACCGTCAGCCGAAGGCGTCCGCGAGCGCCGAGGCGAGCGGCGCCAAGCGCGAGGCGCAGCGCGAGCGCGAGCGCGAGCGGCGCGCGTCGACGCTGCCGCCGGCGGGCGAGGAGGGGCTCTACACCAAGAGCAACGACCCCGTGCGAATGTACCTGCGCAAGATGGGGGCGGTCTCGCTGCTGACGCGTGAGGGCGAGGTCGAGATCGCGCGGCGCATCGAGCAGGGCGAGAACAAGATCTTCGAGGTCATCCTCGCGAGCCGCGTGGGCGTGAGCGAGATCATCGAGATCGGCGAGCGGCTCAAGCGCGGGAAGCTGCGTCCGAAGGACGTGGTGAAGGAGCGCGAGGAAGAGACGCTCTCGGAGGACGAGCAGCGCGCGCGCATCGTGCGGCTGATCGAGAAGGTGAAGCGGCTCGAGAGCCAGAACGCGAAGATCCGCGAGGAGCTCTCGACCACGAAGGACCGCCGGGCGGCGCAGCGGCAGATCGAGCACAACAAGAAGGAGCGCATCGAGACGCTGCGCGAGCTCCAGCTCAACAAGAAGACCATCGACAAGGTCGTCAGCTCGATCAAGGGCTACATCCGCCGGATCGAGCGCTCCGAGGCGACGATCGCCGAGTGCGAGCGGCGCGCGGGCGGCAACGACGAGAAGGGCATCCGCAAGCTGCTCAAGGACGTCGCGGTCTCGCCGGTGATCCAGCGGCGCTTCGAGCGCAAGCTCGGCGTCGGCCCCGACGAGCTCAAGAGCCTGCTCGACGGGATCGCAGAGGCGCGCCGTCAGATGAAGACGGTGGAGGAGGAGATGGGGCAGCCCGTCGAGAACCTCCGTGCGACCTACAAGGAGCTCCACCAGGGCGAGCGCCAGTCGGAGCGCGCCAAGGCCGAGCTCGTCGAGGCGAACCTCCGGCTCGTCGTCTCCATCGCGAAGAAGTACACGAACCGCGGCCTGCAGTTCCTGGATCTGATCCAGGAGGGCAACATCGGATTGATGAAGGCGGTGGACAAGTTCGAGTACCGCCGCGGCTACAAGTTCTCGACCTACGCGACGTGGTGGATCCGGCAGGCGATCACGCGTGCCATCGCCGATCAGGCGCGGACGATCCGCATCCCCGTCCACATGATCGAGACGATCAACAAGCTGATCCGCACCTCGCGCTACCTCGTGCAGGAGCTCGGCCGCGAGCCGACGCCCGAGGAGATCGCCGAGAAGATGGAGATGCCCCTCGACAAGGTCCGCAAGGTCCTGAAGATCGCGAAGGAGCCCATCTCGCTCGAGACGCCGATCGGCGAGGAGGAGGACTCGCATCTCGGGGACTTCATCGAGGACAAGTCGGTGGTCAGCCCGGTGGAGGCGGTCATCAACAACAACCTCGAGGAGCAGACGCGCCGGGTGCTGCGGACGCTGACGCCGCGCGAGGAGAAGGTGCTCCGCATGCGCTTCGGCATCGGTGAGAAGAGCGACCACACGCTCGAAGAGGTCGGCCAGGACTTCGAGGTCACCCGCGAGCGCATCCGCCAGATCGAGGCGAAGGCGCTGCGCAAGCTGCGTCACCCGAGCCGCAGCAAGCAGCTCCGCTCCTTCATCGACAACTGAGTTGCTTGGCGCGCGCGCTTCGCGAGCGCGCTCTGTTGGCTGGCGCGCGCTTCGCGAGCGCGCTCTGTTGGCT
>JAEZBP010000974.1 GCA_023427125.1 Pseudomonadota bacterium
GACCCGCGCGAGGACCGCGGCGACGAACGCGGTGGCCAGCGCGCCGAGCGCGGCGATGCCCGGCATCAGATAGCCGAGCACGTCGGGGTTGTTGCGCACCGACTTGAGCCACGCGCGCGCCGCCAGGTTCACCACCAAGACCAGCAGCCACACGACGCCGATGCGGCGCGCGCCCGCGGTGCGCAGGAGCGCGTAGAGCCCGGCGAGCGCGAGGATGAGCACCACCGCGTGCAGGTTCTCGACGAGGATCACGAGCACGTCGACGAAGCGCTCGCCGATCGGCTGCGGCGCGTCGAGCCCCGAGCCTTGCGCGTAGACCTTCGCGCTCACCACCCAGAAGAAGCGCGCCGGATCGGTCGGGTCGCCGAGGTTCATCGGCGGCTCGGTGCCCGCGCGCACCGGCAGATACACGTACGCGGCGAGGCCCACCCCGAGCGCGAGCGCCGAGCCGATCAGCGGCCGCGCGCCGCGCGCGCGGAACACCCGGGCGAGCGTCGGCGCGAGCGCCGGGAAGACGAGGAAGGCGATGAAGTGGTGGTTGGCGAGGCCCAGGCCGAGCGCGAGCGAGGCGGTGTAGAGCGGCCTCACGTCGAGCGTCGGCCAGCGGGCCTCGAGCGCGATCACCCGCTCGATCGCGATGCACACGAGGAGCGCCTCGAGCGCGTAGACCTCCGGGCGCACCGCCTGAAACCACCACGCGTACGAGGTCGCCACGAGCCAGGTGCCGCCGAGCGCGATGGGGATCGAGAGCCGATCGCGCTCGACGCCGAGCGCGCGGACGGTCGTCTCGATCGCGCGAAAGAGAAAGCCCGCGGCGAGCGCCGCGCAGATCGCCTGGCCGAGCGCGACCCGCAGCGGCAGGGGCCCTATCGGGATCAGCGTGAAGAGCTTGCCGACGAGCCCCGCGAGCGGGTGCCCCGGCGGGTGGGCGATGTCGAGGTCGATGGCCTGCGCGGTGAACTCCCCGCCGTCGAGCCAGTAGTCGTGGAGCGAGCCGGTGGCGATGAAGGCGGCGAGCGGCACCCCCGACGCGAGCGCGAGCGCGACGAGGCGAACGTTCGGATCGCGCTCTCCACGCGGGACCAGGGCCATCTCGGCGCGCATGATGGATGGCCGAGATCCGATCGGTCAACGACACCGGACGATCGGTCTGCGCGGGCACGGGCACGGGGACGGGGTCGGACGAGTGAGGCGCGGTTCCCCCCTGCCCTTGCCGGTGCCGCCGATCGGGCACGGGCACGGGCACGGGCACGGGCACGGGGTCGATCGCTGACGTGTGAGACGGAACGCGACACGCGCGGACCTCTCGCGCTACCCTCGCGCTTCATCCGCGGGCCCTGGGCGCCCGCAGCGCGGGAGGTGGATCGGTGGCATTCAAAGAAGCGCAGGCGACGCTCTCGGTCAGCAACCGCGCCAAGCCCAAGCCGACGATCCTCGAGGCGAAGATCAACTACGGGCACCAGCCGGGTCCGGGCCCGAACGCGCCGGTGCTCCTCTTGCTGCACGGCCACAGCTCGAGCATCCACGAGTTCAAGAACGTGCTCGAGCTCCTCGAGGACGAGGCCGAGGTGTTCTCGTTCGATCAGCCCAACTGTGGAGAGTCGGGGGACCTCGCCCGTGGGCCGGTGTTGAGCGGGTGGAGCGCGCGGGCGCCCTACGGCGCGCTCTACTTCTTGCGCGATCTGACCGACGCCTTCGTTCAGCAGGTCATCCGCAAGGTGATCAAGGCGCCGCGGAAGATCCGGATCGCCGGAGGGAGCCTCGGCGGCAACCTCACGCTGCTGCTCGCCGAGCGCAACCCTCGCTACCCGTGGCTCGAGCGCGCGACGCTCTGGTCGCCGGGCTCCGCGTGGGACACCTCGCTCGGCCAGTCGGAGGCCGCCGGCGTGGCCTACCAGCGCGCCGAGCGAGACTGGAGCAAGCCCGGCGAGCTGCGTGCGTTCCTGAGCCTGACCTTCTGTCACAAGACGATCCCGCTGCCGGCGCCGCCCTCCTATCCGCAGCCCTGGTACTGGTACTACGACTGCTGGGGCGAGACGCAGGGTCCGGGTCAATGCACCGGCAAGGGCGAGGGCAGCTGCCCGCAATGCAAGGGAAAGAAGCCGAAGCTCCAGTACGGCGGCGCGGAGCTCGGCGCGCCCGACAACTACCCCGGCATGGGCGCGACGAAGGTCATGGCGATCGAGAGCGCGCTCAATGGGCTCGCGAAGAACCTCACCCCGCTGCGCGCCGCGTGGCACTGGGAGATCGCCGCCGAGCAGGTCGAGCTCTCGCACCTCCAGCTGCTCGAGCCGGACAACCTGCCGCGCCTCGCCTCCCTCCAGTGCGACACCCGCTTTCTGGCCGGCATGGAGGATCGCCACGCGCCCGCGGCGCTCTACCAAGACCCCACGCACCTCTTCCTGGTCGCGCGCGATCACTTCGCGGGGCGCGCGGGGGCGCCGACGATCGACTCGCAGTGGATCGCCGGCGCCGGGCACTCGATCCACAACGAGAAGCCGAAAGAGGTCGCCGACCTGCTGCTGCGAAAGGAGCTCACCTGATGCGCGCGCTGCTCTTGCTCGGGATCGCCTCCTTGCTGATCGCGGCGCCGAGCGCGGCGCAGGCGGACGTGGCGCCGCCGCCTCCTCCGGACGTCGAGGCCGAGCCGCAAGCCGAGCCGGAGCCGATCGAAGAAGAAGAAGAGGAAGAAGAGCAAGAAGAGGATCCCCCCGGCGGCGTCGCGTTCACGGGCCCGCAGCTGCGGCTGGGCTTCCACGTCAGCGCCGGCGCCATCCTCAACCGCCCGCACTGGGGCGGCTTCGGCGGGCTGGACCTCGTGATCGGCGCGCGCGTCGCCAAGGAGTGGAGCGTGATCGCGCGCATCGACGCGGCGCTCGGCGGCTGGCAGCGCCAGGGCGCGCAGTTTATCAACGGCGCCGGCGCCGCCCTCGGCGTCGAGCACATCGCCTTTCGCGCGTTCGGCCCCGGCAGCGCGCTCGCGCTCACCGTCACCGGCGGCGTGTGGCTGCCCGACGAGTGCCGCGCCGGCGCGTGCATGTTCCTCGCGCCGATGCTCGACGTCTCGGCGGCCTACCTGACCCACATGAACCGCGAGCCGGCCAACCCGCTCGCCGCCTGGTCGATCGGGCTGTCGGGCGGCCTCGGCGTCGACGTGGCCAACGAGGAGGTCGCCGGCCGCTTCGTCTTCTTCGTCGGCCACGACGTCAGCCTCTAAACGACCGAGCACGATTCGGAGACATGAAGCGCAAGTCCCCGTTCGCCCTGAGCGAGGTCGAGTCGAAGGCTCGACCGTCGTCGAAGGGCGACCGCCGGCGGGGGTAGGCGCCGCCCAACGCGGGGGGGCG